>JASHSH010000033.1 GCA_030040955.1 Rhodospirillales bacterium | reverse complement strand
TGTGGGTGATCAGGATGATCGTCTTGCCCTCGTCGCGCAGCCGGGCAAGCACGCGGAACAGATGGTCGGCCTCTTGCGGCGTGAGCACGCCGGTGGGCTCGTCAAGGATCAGGATGTCGGCGTTGCGATAGAGCGCCTTGAGGATCTCGACCCGCTGCTGGGGGCCGACCGGCAGATCGCCCACCACCGCGTCGGGACCGACCTCGAGCCCGTATTTCTCGGCCAATTCCCTGAGCACCCGCCGCGCGCGGGTGACGCTCTCGCGCAACAGCGGACCGTCCTCGGCGCCGAGAATGACGTTCTCGACCACGGTGAATACATCCACCAGCATGAAATGCTGGTGCACCATGCCGATGCCGTGGCGGATCGCGTCGCGCGATTCGGCGATGTGCACCCTCTCGCCCCCGACCAGGATATCGCCCGAATCGGCCTGGTAGAACCCGTAGAGGATGCTCATCAGGGTCGATTTGCCGGCGCCGTTCTCGCCGACGATGCCGTGGATATGCCCGCGGCGCACGATCAGGTCGATCGAGCGGTTGGCATGCACCGCGCCGAAGCGCTTGTCGATGCCGCGCAGCTCGATCGCGGGAGGGGTCTCGGAAGAAGCGGCGGGAGCCGCACCCACACCGTCTCGCGACATGGGCTCGTCTCCCGCCGCGGTCACGCTAGGCCGGGCAGGCGTTGTCCGCCATGTAGTCGTGGACCTGGATCTTGCCGGATACGATCGCTTCCTTGGCCTCCTTGACCTTGGCGCGCATCGCCGGGGTGACCAGTTTCTCGTTGTACTGGTCGAAGGCGGGCTCGACGCCGCCCTGGGCCACGCCGAGCACCGAGATGCCGGGCTTCCAGGTGCCGTTCTTGGCGTCGTTGAACACCTTGAGCGCGGCGAGATCGACGTGCTTGACCATCGAGGTCAGGATGTGGCCGGGCTGCAGGTAGTTCTGGTCGGAGTCGACGCCGATCGCGAACTTGCCGGCATCCGCCGCCGCCTGGAGCACGCCGGTGCCGGTGCCGCCGGCCGCCGCGTAGATCACGTCGGCGCCCTGCTCCATTTGGCTCTTGGCGAGCTCGCCGCCCTTGACCGGATCGCTCCACGCCGCCGGCGTGGTGCCGGTCATGTTCATCAGCACCTTGATGTTCGGATTGGCGAACTTGGCGCCGAGCGCGTAGCCGCACTCGAAGCGGCGGATCAGCGGGATGTCCATGCCGCCGACGAAACCGACCGTGCCGGTCTTCGACTTCAGCGCCGCCAGGATGCCGACCAGGAACGAGCCTTCCTGCTCCTTGAACACGATCGACTCCGTGTTCGGCGTGTCGACCACCATGTCGATGATCGCGAACTTGGTCTTCGGGAATTCCGTCGAAGCCTTCTTGACCGCGTCCGCCTCGGCGAATCCGACGCCGATGATCGGGTTGAAGCCCTTGGCGGCGAGATCGTGATGGAACTGCTCGAACTGGGACTGGTTCGTGGTCTCCTGATTGTGGACCTTGATCCCGGTCTCCTTGGTGAATTTCTTGGTCGCCTCGTAGACGCTCTGGTTGAACGACTTGTCGGCGATGCCGGCCACGTCGTAGACGACCGCCGGCTTGAATTCGTCGGCCAGCGCCGCCGTGCTCAACGCGGTGACGCTAACGCACAACACCCCGAACAGCTTGGTCATGATGTCTCCCCTGAGATAGCACCACGGATGAGTCGCGCAGTGCCGTTGCCTACGCGCCGCGACTACCGGCTGGCCTTCAAATCTGAAGCACCATCAAGGCACTGTCAATCGACGAGTCCCCCGTGGACGGGCACGCAACCGGTGACGGCGGCCCGCGCCCGCGGCGCGCGCTATTCGGCGGCGGCGGATGCCGGGACGCGGCCGATCAGCTGGTCGAAATCGGCGGTCAGCACCCGGGTGATCTCGCCGGGCGTGAACCGGTACTGGTCGATCTCGCCCACCGGTGTGATCTCGGCGGCGGTGCCGGTGAGGAACACTTCCTGCGCCCGGCCCAGCTCCTCGGGCATGATCGCGCGCTCGACCACCTTGATGCCCCGGCGGCGGGCAAGTTCCATGAAGGTGCGGCGCGTGATGCCGTCGAGGAAGCAGTCGGGCGTCGGCGTGTGCAGCGCGCCGTCGATGACCAGGAAGATATTGGCCCCGGTCGATTCGGCGATCTGGCCGCGCCAGTCCAGCATGAGGGCGTCGTTGTAGCCCTCGGCCTCGGCCGCGTGCTTGGACATCGTGCAGATCATGTAGAGGCCGGAGGCCTTGGATTTCGTCGGCGCGGTCTCGGGATGCGGCCGCTTCCACTTGGCGAAGGTCAGGCGGATGCCCCGCTTGCGCAGCTCGGCGGGGAAATATGACCCCCATGGGAAGGTGGCGATGGCCAGGTGGATGCGGGTCTGCTGCGCGGACACGCCGAGCTGCTCGGCGCCCCGCCAGGCGATCGGGCGGACATAGCCCTCGACCAGGCCGTTGGCGGCCACCGTGCGTCGCGTCGCTTCGTCGACTTCGGCGACCGAGCAGGGCAGGTCGAAGCCGAGTATCTGCCCCGAGTCCCACAGGCGCTGGGAATGCTCGGTCAGCTTGAACACCTGACCCTTGTAGATGCGCTCGCCTTCGAATACGCAGGAGGCATAATGCAGCGCATGCGTCAGTACATGCAGCTTGGCCTCGCGCCAGGGAACCAGCCGCCCGTCGAACCAGATGAAGCCGTCGCGGTCGTCATAGGGCATCAGGGTCATGGCCGTGGCCTTTGCTGGGGTTGAAAATTACCTTCACCGATGAGTATGGGTAACATTCCTGCGGCAATATGTCAATATGGCTGACATAAAATCTATCCCCGGCGACGAGGAGGAAATGCGTCAGGCCATCGAGCTTCTGTATTTCGCCTACCGGGCCTTCACCGCCGAGCCGGACGCGATTCTTGCCGAGCTGGGCTTCGGCCGCGCCCATCATCGGGTCATCTACTTCGTCGGCCGCAACCCGGGCATCATGGTGAGCGAACTGCTCGCGCTGTTGCGCATCACCAAGCAGAGCCTGGCGCGCGTGCTCTCCCAGCTGGTGCGCGAGGGCTATGTGCTGCAATCGCCGGGCCCGCGCGACCGCCGCCAGCGGTTGTTGTCGCTCACGCCCAAGGCGACCGCGCTCGAACGGCTGCTCACCGAGCGGCAGAGCCAGCGCATCGCGCGTGCCTTCGCGCGAGCCGGCGACGGAACCGCGGACGGGTTCCGGCGAGTCCTTCTCGGCCTGATGGACGACGAGGACCGCCGCCGCTTTCCCGACCCGGACGCGCCGCGCCGGGCCCCGCGATGACCGACCAGCCGCATATCCTGGTGGTCGACGACGATCAGCGCCTGCGCCGCCTGCTGCGCAAATATCTCGCCGACAATGGCTACGCGGTGACCACGGCGGGCGACGCGGCCGAGGCGCGCTCGCAGCTCGCCGCCATCGCGCCCGATCTGATCGTCCTCGACGTGATGATGCCCGGCGAGAACGGCATCGAGTTGACCCGCGGTCTGCGCGCCAAGCTGGGCGTGCCGATCCTGCTGCTGACCGCGATGGGCGAGCCGGCCGACCGCATCAAGGGATTGGAATCTGGCGCCGACGACTACCTGCCCAAGCCGTTCGAGCCGCGCGAGCTGCTGCTGCGCATCGCCGGCATCCTGCGCCGCGCGCCGCGCGAGCGCTCGCGGCTGGCCCGGTTCGGCCGCTTCGCCTACGATCTGCTGCGCGGCGAACTGCGCGAGGAAGATCGCATCGTCCATCTCACCTCGGCGGAGGCGGCGCTGCTTTCCCTGCTGGTCGCGGCGCCCGGCGAGACGCTGAGCCGCGAGGAACTGGCCGGCAAGACCGGCGGCGCGTTGCGCGCGGTCGACGTCCAGGTGACGCGGCTGCGCAAGAAGATCGAGACGGACCCGCGCCGTCCACGCTATCTACAGACCGTGCGCGGACGCGGCTACGTGTTCTGGCCCGACTGATGCGCGGACCCGGCGCGCTGGCGAAGTCGATCCTGCCGCGCGGCCTGCTCGGACGCTCGCTCCTCATCCTGGTGATGCCGCTGGTCGTGCTCCAGCTGGTCTCGGCCTATGTGTTCTTCGGCACGCATTGGGACCTGGTGACGCGCCGTCTGGCGCAGGGCCTGGCCGCCGACATCGCCATGGTCATCGACTTGCTCGATGCGTTACCCGACGACACCGACCACCGCGAGCTGTTCGCTCTCGCCGAGCGGACGATGGGCCTCGAGGTGAAGATGTGGCCCGATCTCAAGCTGCCCCGCACCGGCATGGTCGGTGCCGCGCCCAGGCTGCAAAACGAGCTGATGGGCTACAGCCTCGAGGCCAACCTGACGCGGGCGCTCGCGGGCTGGGTGCATCGGCCCTTCTTCATCGACGCGAAGAGCTCCGACAAGTTCGTCGATATCGAAGTCCAGCTCGACGACGGCGTGATCGGCTTCCACATCTCCCGCAAGCGGCTGTACAGCCCGACCACCACCATCTTCGTGCTGTGGATGGTCGGCACTTCGATGCTGCTGTTCGGCATCGCCACCCTGTTCATGCGCAACCAGGTGCGCGCGGTGCGCCGCCTCGCTTTCGCCGCCGACAATTTCGGCAAGGGCCGCGACGTGCCCGATTTCAAGCCCGAGGGCGCTGCCGAGGTGCGCCAGGCGGCGGCCGCCTTCGCGCTGATGCGCGAGCGCATCAAGCGCCAGATCAGCCAGCGCACCGAGATGCTCGCCGGCGTGTCGCACGATCTGCGCACGCCGCTCACACGCATGAAGCTTCAGCTCGCCATGATGGACGGAATCGACGGCGTCGCCGAACTGAAGGACGACGTCGCCGACATGGAGCGCATGGTGGACGGCTATCTCGCCTTCGCCCGCGGCGAAGGCTCGGAAGGCGCCGAATCGACGAGCCTGACCGCGCTGCTCGAGGACGTGGTCGGCAAGCTGCGCCGCGAGGGCGCCGCCATCGACCTGCATTGCGAGGAGGAGATGACTCTCGCGCTGCGGCCGCACGCCATGGCGCGCAGCCTGATGAATCTGGTCGGCAACGCGGTGCGCTACGGCAAGCATGTCTCGGTGCGCGCCAGCCGCCGCGCCGGGGCCGCCGAGGTGGTGATCGACGACGATGGGCCCGGCATCCCGCCCGAGCGCCGCGAGGACGCGTTCAAGGCCTTCGTGCGACTCGAGGAATCGCGCAATCCGGAGACCGGGGGCGTCGGCCTCGGCCTGACCATCGCGCGCGACATTCTGCGCGGCCATGGCGGCGACGTGCTGCTGGAATCGAGCCCGTTCGGCGGGCTGCGCGTGCGCCTCCGCCTGCCCATGTGACCCCTGGACGGTCCCCGTCCGCTGCCCCATCCTGGCCCGAAACCGGCGGGAGGAGCGGCATGGCGCGGGGGCGGGGGCATCGTCTCGATTTCAAGGGACGCACGGCCGTGGTGACCGGCGGGGCGCAGGGCATCGGCCTCGCGGTGGTGCGCCGGCTCCTCGCCTCCGGCGCGCGGGTATCCATCTGGGATCGCGACGCGCCCTTGCTCGCCAAGACGCTGGCCAAGCTCAAGGCGGGCAGGCGCGCGGTCGGCCAGGCGGCCGACATCGGATCGCTCGACTCGGTGACGGCCGCGACCAAGGCGACGATCCGGGCGTTGGGGCGCATCGACGTGTTGATCAACAATGCCGCCATCGTCGGGCCCAACGCCAAGACCTGGGAATATCCGCCCGATGACTTCGCCGAGGTGATTCACGTCAATCTGGTCGGCACCTTCTTCTGCTGCCACGCGGTGGTGCCGCACATGATCGCGCGCAAATACGGGCGCATCGTCAACGTCGCCTCGATCGCCGGCAAGGAAGGCAATCCGAACGCCAGCGCCTACAGCTCGTCGAAGGCGGGCGTGATCGGCCTGACCAAGAGTCTGGGCAAGGAACTGGCCGCGCTCGACATCGCGGTCAATTGCGTGACCCCGGCGGTCGCCAAGACCACGATGGCGATGAGCCAGACCAAGGAGCACATCGCCTATATGCTGGCGCGCATCCCGCGCGGCCGCATGCTCGAATTGGACGAGGCCGCGAGCATGATCTGCTGGCTGGCGAGCGAGGAGAACTCGTTCACCACGGCTTCGGTGTTGGATCTCTCCGGCGGACGAGCGACGTACTGAAACTCAGTGTATCTCCGGCTCCGGGGTCGGCGGATGGTCGCCGGTCTCCAGGAAGTCGAAGTCGCAGCCCTCGTCGGCCTGCTTGATGTGACGGGCGTGCAGCGCGCCGTAGCCGCGCTCGTAATGCGGCGGCGGCGGCTTCCACTGGGCGCGGCGCCGCGCCAGCTCCTCGTCGCTCACCAGCAGCGAGATGCGGCGCTTCTCCACGTCGAGCTCGATCGGGTCGCCGTCGCGCACCAGGGCGAGCGGCCCGCCGACCCGGCTTTCCGGCGCCACATGCAGCACGCAGGCGCCGTAGCTGGTGCCCGACATGCGCGCGTCCGAGATGCGCAGCATGTCGCGCACGCCCTGCTTGAGCAGCTTCTTCGGGATCGGCAGCTGGCCCCATTCCGGCATGCCGGGCGCGCCGACCGGCCCGGCGTCCTGGAGCACCAGCACCGAATCCGCCGTCACCGGCAGCGCGGGATCGTCGATGCGCGCGGCCATGTCGTTGTAGTTCTTGAACACCACCGCCGGCCCCTTGTGGCGGAGCAGCCGGGCCTCGGCCGCCGCCGGCTTGATCACCGCGCCGCGCGGGGCGAGGTTGCCGCGCAGCACCGCGAGCCCGCCTTCCCTCCATACCGGCTTGTCGAGCGGCCGGATCACCGCGTCGTTGTACACCTCGGCGCCGTCGATGTTCTCGCCCAGCGTCTTGCCG
>JASHSH010000374.1 GCA_030040955.1 Rhodospirillales bacterium | reverse complement strand
CCGCGCCGCGGCCGCGCAAGGACTGGAGCGACTATGTCCGCGGCGTCGCCGTGATGCTGGCGAGCGCCGGCCATCGGTTGGTCGGCGCCGACCTGCTGATCGAAAGCGATGTGCCGGTGGGATCGGGACTTAGCTCGTCGGCCGCGCTCGAGGTCGCGACCGGCTTCGCGCTGCTGCGCATCGCCGGCATCGAGGTCGACCGCACCCCGCTCGCGCTGCTCTGCCAGAAGGCCGAGAACGAGTTCGTCGGCATGCGCTGCGGCATCATGGACCAGTTCATCGCCTGTCACGGCGCGCGGGGCCGCGCGCTGCTGATCGACTGCCGCAGCCTGGAATCGCGCCTGGTGCCGATCGACGCCAAGGCGCGCCTCGTCATCTGCAACACGATGGTGCATCACGAGCTGGCGCGCAGCGAATACAATCTCCGCCGCCAGGATTGCGAGCGCGGGGTCGCGCTGCTCGCGGCCAGGCTGCCCGGCATCCGGGCTTTGCGCGACGTGACGCCGGCGCAGCTCGCGGCCAACGCCGCGCTGCTGCCCGAGCCGACCATCCGCCGCGTCCGCCATGTGGTAGGCGAGAACGAGCGCACCCAACGCACGGCGGACGGGCTCGCCGCCGGCGATCTCGCTCTGGTCGGACGGCTGATGGGCGAGTCGCATCGCAGCCTGCGCGACGATTTCGAGGTGAGCTGCGCCGAGCTTGATCTGATGGTGGATCTGGCGATGCGTCAGAAGGGGGTGTTCGGCTCGCGCATGACCGGCGGCGGGTTCGGCGGCTGCACGGTGAGCCTGGTCGAGGCCGGCGCGGTGGAGGCATTCCGTGCCGGAGTTGCGCCGGCCTACCGCGCGGCGACCGGCCACGACCCCGCGATCTTCGTCTGCTCGCCCGGCGCGGGTGCCGGCGAAATCGCGGCCTGAGCCGGGCGATGGCGCTGAACGTCCTGGTGGTCGGCGGCGCGGGCTATATCGGCGGCGCGGTGGCCGGCGAACTGCTGCGCCAGGGCCACGCGGTCACGGTATTCGACAATCTCAGTTATGGGCACCGGGCGGCGGTGCCTCAGGGCACCGAGCTGCTGGTCGGCGACACGCTGGACGCCTCCGCGCTCGATGCCGCCTTCCGTTCGCATCGCTTCGACGCGGTGATGCATTTCGCCGCGCTGATCGAGGCCGGCGAATCGATGCGCGAGCCGGAGCGCTATTTCCGCAACAATAGCTTCGGCACACTGGTATTGCTGGAAGCGATGCTGCGCCACAAGGTGGACAGGCTGGTCTTCTCTTCCACCGCCGCGCTGTATGGCGATCCCGACCGGGTGCCGATCGACGAAGGCCAGCCCTTGCGTCCCACCAATGCCTATGGCGAATCGAAACTGCTGGCCGAGCGCATGATCGGCTGGATGCACCGCGTCCACGGGCTTCGCTTCGCCTGCCTGCGCTATTTCAACGCCGCCGGCGCGATCGATCGGGACCGCGGCGAGGATCACCGCCCCGAATCGCACCTGATCCCGTTGGTGCTACAAGTCGCGCTCGGCCGGCGCGACTCGATCGACGTGTACGGCACCGATTATCCGACGCCCGACGGTACCTGCGTGCGCGACTATGTCCATGTCGCCGATCTGGCGCGCGCCCATCTGCTCGCGGTGGAGGCGCTGAGTGCGCGCCCGCGCATGCACTACAATCTGGGCAACGGGCATGGATTTTCCGTGCGGCAAGTGATCGATGCGGCGCGCCGGGTGACCGGCCATGCGATCCCGTCCTTCGACGGGCCGCGCCGGCCGGGCGATCCGGCGGTCCTGGTGGCAAGCGCCGCGCGCATCGAGGCCGAGCTGGGCTGGCGGCCCACCCATACCGGGCTCGATTCGATCCTGCGCAGCGCCTGGGAATGGCATTCGCGCCATCCCGACGGATATCGGGAGTAGGGGCATGGTACGCCTGCCCGCCGACTCGCATCGCCGGCTCAATCCGCTCACCGGGGAGTGGGTGCTGGTGTCGCCGCATCGCACCGACCGGCCCTGGCAGGGACAGACCGACGCGCCGGCGCGGCCCCAGGCGGCGGAATACGATCCGGACTGCTATCTCTGCCCCGGCAACCGGCGCAATCTCGGCGTGGCCAATCCGCGCTACGCCTCGACCTTTGTGTTCGACAACGACTTCCCAGCTCTCCGTCCCGACGCCCAGGCCGACGAACTCGACGAGGGCGGGCTGCTGGTCGCGCGCGGCGAGGCGGGGATTTGCCGCGTCGTCTGCTTCACGCCGCGGCACGATCTCACCCTGGCCCGCATGCCGGTGCGCGACGTCGCCCGCGTGGTCGATGTCTGGTCGGCGCAGTACCGCGAGCTGGGCGCGCGGCCGAACATCGCCTCGGTGCAGATTTTCGAAAATCGCGGCGCCATGATGGGCGCCAGCAATCCGCATCCGCACGGCCAGATCTGGGCCAGCGCCAGCTTGCCCAACGAGCTGGCCAAGGAGTCGGCCGGGCAGCGCGCGCATCTCGAGCGCGCGGGCTCCTGCCTGCTGTGCGACTATGTCCGCCTGGAAAGCGAGGACGGCTCGCGGCTGGTCTGCGCCAACGAGCGTTTCGTCGCGCTGGTGCCGTTCTGGGCGGTCTGGCCGTTCGAGACGATGGTTCTGCCGCGCCGGCACATTTCCGGCATGGACGAATTCGCTCCCGAGGATGGGCCGGCGCTGGCCGACATTCTGAGCCAGATCGCCATCCGCTACGACAATCTGTTCCGCGCTCCGTTCCCCTATTCGATGGGCTTCCATCAGCGCCCGACCGACGGTGTGGCGCATCCCGAATGGCATTTCCACGGGCATTTCTATCCGCCGCTGCTGCGTTCGGCGAGCGTGCGCAAGTTCATGGTCGGGTTCGAGATGCTGGGCTCGCCGCAGCGCG
>JASHSH010000373.1 GCA_030040955.1 Rhodospirillales bacterium | reverse complement strand
CGGCCGCGGATGTCCTTGGGCAGGAAGCGCCCCGTTTTCTCTGCGAGATAGAGCAGGATGGCGCCGGATTCGAAGATCGAGATCGGCGGGCCCCCATCGGCCGGGGCGTGATCGACAATGGCGGGCATGCGGTTGTTCGGCGCGATGCGCAGGAAATCGGGCTTGAACTGGTCGCCCGCGCCGATATTCACCGGCACGATCTTGTAAGGAAGCCCGGCCTCCTCCAGGAACATGGTGATCTTGTGGCCGTTCGGCGTCGGCCAATAGTGCAGATCGATCATGGTCTCTCCCCAATTCTCGAACGGGACACTGACCACAATTTGGTCCCGCGCGGGCCCGATTGCCAGGGCCGCGAAGCCGACGGGCCGACGGGATCGCTCCCGCCGGCCCGCATCCCCCGTCCCTCGGCTCAGCTTTGGTCGTATTCCCGCGATATGTCCTTGTTGGTGTAATCCTTCATCGCGAGCGTGGCGAGGATGGTGATCACCGCGCAGGCGAGGATGAAGACCGCGATCGCGTAGCCCGACTTGTACTCGGCGAACAACGCGGTGGCGATCAGGGGCGCCGGTCCGCCGGCGATGATCGAAGCGAGCTGATAGCCGAGCGAGGCGCCGCTGTAGCGCAGGCGAGGCGTGAAGGATTCCGCGATCAGCGCCGCCTGCGGCCCATACAGCATGTCGTGCGGAATCAGCGACAGCACGATGGCGAGGAACACCAGCGTGGGCGCCGCCGTATCCAGCAGACCGAAATAGACGAAGCCATATATGCCGGTCGTGATCGCGCCGAGGATATACATCCGCCGCCGGCCGATGCGGTCGGAGAGATGCCCGAACAGCGGCACCGAGAAGAACGACACCACCGAGGCGGTCAGCACCGCGGTCACGATGAGATCGCGCGACAGCTTCAGGGTGCCGGTGCCGTAGGCCAGGATGAAGGCGGTGAAGATGTAGAACGGCGCCTGCTCGGACATGCGCGCCAGCGCCGAAAGCAGGATCTCCTTCGGCTGCTTGCGGATCACCTCGAGCATCGGCGCGCGCTCGATCTTGTTCTCCTGCTCGAGACGGCGGAACACCGGCGTTTCCAGCACCGAGAGCCGCACCCACAGGCCGACCGCGACCAGGACGATGCTGAGCAGGAACGGCACCCGCCAGCCCCAGTCGAGGAAGGCCGAGCCCGACATCTGGCTGAAGGCGAGCACCACCAGGTTGGCGAGGAACAGACCCGCCGGCACGCCGAACTGCGGCCAGGAGGCTAGGAATCCGCGATGCTGGTGCGAGCGCGCCCATTCCATCGACAACAGCACCGAGCCGCCCCACTCGCCGCCCACGCCGACGCCCTGGATGAAGCGCAGCACGGTGAGCAGCACCGCGCCCCAGATGCCGATGCTGGCATAGGTGGGCACCAGCGCGATCAGGAAGGTGGCCAGGCCCATCAGCAGCAGCGTGGCGATCAGCGTCGACTTGCGGCCGATGCGGTCGCCGTAATGGCCGAAGATGGCCGCGCCCACCGGGCGGGCCACGAAGCCGACCGCGTAGATCGCGAAGGCATTCAACGTGCCGGTGAGCGGATCGTCCTTGGGGAAATAAAGCTTCGCGAAGACCAGGCCGGTGGCCAGGCTGTAGGCGAAGAAATCGTACCACTCGATCGTGGTGCCGACGGCGGAGGCGATCACCGCGCGCCGCAACTGGCGTTGGTGTTCCTCCTCGGACAGAATCGCCGCGGCGGCGTTCTGGGTTGCCATTGGAATCCTCCCGTTTGCGCGGGCCGGACTCGCCGCGGGCGCAGCCACGGCCGGCCCGGCCCTTTGTTATCTGCTTGCGTTCATAGCACAATCGCCCCCGGCGCGCATCCGCGCGGCCGGTGGCGGGGCATCCGGGACGGGAAGTGGATGGCTGGAGAAGATGCGTCGGGCCCGCTCGCGGGGCTGCTGGTGGTCGATCTGAGCCGCATCCTGGCCGGGCCCTATTGCACGCTGGTGCTCGCGGATCTCGGCGCGCGCGTAATCAAGGTGGAGGTGCCGGGAGGCGGCGACGATGCCCGCGCCTACGGACCCTTCGTCGGCGGCCGGTCGGCCTATTTCCTCTCCGTCAACCGCGGCAAGCAGAGTATATCGCTCGACCTCAAGGCCGAAGCTGACCGCGCGATCTTCGAGAAGCTGCTGACGCGCGCCGACATATTGGTCGAGAACTATCGGCCCGGCACGATGGAGAAGCTGGGCTACGGCTGGGACCAGTTGAAGGACCAATTCCCGCGGCTCATCTATGCCGCCGCCTCGGGCTTCGGGCACAGCGGGCCCTATGCGCGCCGCGCCGCCTACGACATGGTGGTGCAGGCGATGGGCGGGATCATGAGCCTGACGGGACATGCGGGCGGGCCGCCCACCCGCGTCGGCACCTCGATCGGCGACATCACCGCCGCGCTGTTCGCCACCATCGGCATCAACGCCGCGCTCTATCACCGCGAACGCACGGGACGCGGCATGAAGGTCGACGTCGCGATGCTGGATTGCCAGGTGGCGATTTTGGAGAACGCGATCGCGCGCTATTTCGCCACCGGGCAGGTGCCCGGTCCGCTGGGCGCGCGCCATCCTTCGATCACGCCGTTCGCGGCCTTCGCCTGCGCCGACGGGCATATCGTGATCGCGGCGGGCAACGACGCGCTGTTCCGCAAGCTGGCGCAGACGCTCGGACGGCCGGCGATGGCGGATGACGCGCGCTTCGCCAGCAACGATCTGCGCACGCAGAACCACGAAGCGCTCGGCCGGGAGATGGAAGCGGCGCTGGCGGCGCGAAGCTGCGCCGACTGGCTGGCCGCGCTGGAGGCCGATGGCGTGCCCTGCGCGCCGATCAACGATGTGGGCCAGGCGGTCGGAGATGCACAGATCGCGGCGCGGCGCATGATCGTGGAGAGCGACGACGGTTCCGGCGGGCGTTTCCGCATGGCCGGCAACCCGATCAAGCTGTCCGGCTTCGCCGATCCGGCGACGCATCCCCGCGCGCCCGATCTCGACGCCGACCGCGTGGCGATCTTGCGCGAGCTGGGCGTGGCGGAGTAAAGCGGCCGCTCCGCGCCGCGCACGGCGCAACCAAGGCCACAGGGAAGGTTCGGATGGCGGGCGATCTCTACATACTCGGGCAGATACTCACGCACACGCCGGCCTGGGTGTTCGTACTGCTGGCCGTGCTGATCCTGATCGGCGCGCTGGCGATGCGAAGACGCGTGGTGCGGCCGCAGCGCATGCTGGCGGTCCCGGCGGTGTTCATCGTCTGGGGACTGGTCGGCCTGGCGCAGCGGGCGCAGGCCTCGCCGCTGCTGGCGGGCGAATGGGTGCTGGCCGGCGCGGCCGGGGTATTGTTGGGATGGTCGACGACGCGGCTGATGGGGATGCGAATGGACCGCGCGGCCGGGCTGGTCCACTTGCCCGGAAGCCCGGTGCTGCTGCTGCGCATCCTGATCGTGTTCGTCATCAAATACGCACTCGGCGTGGCGATCGCGATGCGTCCCGATCAGGCGGCGCAACTCGTGGCCGTGGATGTCGCCGTCTCGGGATTGATGGCCGGCTATTTCCTCGGCTGGCTGTTGCGTTTCCGCGCGAGGATGCGCACCGCGCCGGAGGTCGCGGGGTCCGATCCGGTGCTCGCCGGCGCGGCGGAAGGAGCGACTTCGGGGGAGTGAGGCCGCGCCGCTCCCTTACCCCCACACGTCCTTCGCCGTTTCGACCACCAGCTGGAGCTTGGCGATCTCGTCGTCGAGCCGGATCTTGTTGCCCTCGATGGTGCTCGAGAAACCGCATTGCGGGCTGAGCGCGAGCTGGTCGAGCGGGCAGAACCTGGCCGCCTGGTCGATGCGCCGACGCAGCTCGTCCTTGCTTTCCAACTGGCCGCGCTTCGTGGTCACCAGGCCGAGCACCACGGTCTTGCCCTTCGGCACCAGGCGCAGCGGTTCGAAGCCGCCCGAGCGCTCGTCGTCGTATTCGAGGAAGTAGCCGTCGACGTCGATCTCGTTGAACAGCACCTCGGCCACCGGCTCGTAGCCGCCCTCGGCCACCCAGGCGCTCTGGAAGTTGCCGCGGCAGAGATGCATCGTCACCGCCATGTCGGCGGGCCGGCCGGCGATGGTGTCGTTGATCAGCTTGGCATAGGTGTGGGTGAGCCGGTTCGGGTCCTCGCCGATATTGCTGCGCACCTGCTCGCGCAGCTTGGGATCGCAGAGATAGGCGAAGTTGACCTCGTCGAGCTGGAGATAGCGGCAGCCGGCGGCGGCGAGGTCGCGCACCTCCTCGTTATAGACGCGGGCGAGGTCGGCGTAGAACCCGTCCATGTCGGGATAGGCGCGCTGGTCGATGGCGCCGCGCCCGCCGCGGAAATGCATCATCGAGGGCGACGGGATGGTGATCTTCGGCACCGCCTTCGCCGCGCTCGCCAGGAACTTGAAATGCTCGACGAAGATCGGCTTCGGGCGCGTGAGCTTGCCCTCGACGCGGAGCGCGGGCGGCTCCAGCTCCACGTCGCCCTCATGGGTGTGGAACTTCACCTTCACCTTGGCCGGCACGACCTGGGTGTTCTCGAAGCCGCGCAGGAAGTCGAGATGCCACCAGGTGCGGCGGAATTCGCCGTCGGTCACCGCCCGGAAGCCGATCCGCTCCTGGAGCTTGACCGCGTCGCGGATCGCCTTGTCCTCGGCCGCGCGTAACGCAGCTGCGTCGATATTGCCGCCGCGGAACCGATCGCGCGCGTGCAGCAGTTCCGGCGGACGCAACAGGCTGCCGACATGGTCGGCGCGGAACGGCGGACGGGTTCTTGGCGCCATGCTCTCCTCCCTCGCGCGGGCGGAAGGAAGCAGCTTTCCCGCGCGGGCGCAAGGCGCGCGATCACAGGCGGCCCGTCGGTCCGCGCCGGCCGAACCTATTCCGGCAGCGCCGCCCGCGCCCGTCCCGCCAGGCCCGACTCGGAGATCGCCTCGGCGATGGCGGAGAAGTTCTGCGGCGCCATGACATGGGCGCCCGCGATGCCGGGCACCTCGACCAGCTCGCGCAGGAATTCGGCGCAGATGCGCACGCCCTCGGCGCGCGGGTCCGCCGCGCGTTCCAGCCGCTCGACAAGCGAGTCGGGAATCTGGGTACCCCACAGCTTCTCGCGCATCCACCGCGCCGAGCGGGCGGAGGGGATCGGCGCCACGCCGATCAGGATCGGCAGGCGCCGCGCCAGGCCCAGCTCGACCAGGCGCGCGGCATAGCGCCGCACGATGCCGATATCCATGCAGAACTGGGTCTGGATGAAGTTGGCGCCGGCGGCGGCCTTGGCCGCCAACGCGCTGGCATCCCAGTTCGGCGTTGGATCGCCCGGGATGTCGGTGGCGCCGAGCAGCGGATCGACCGGACCCATGATCGGCGTGCCCGAGGGCAGGCGGCGTTCGGCGCGGAGCCGGTCGAACATCGCGAGCAGCGCGCGGCCGTCGAGATCGAATACCGGCTTGGTCTCCGGCTGGTCGCCCGCGGTGGGATCGTCGCCGGTCAGCACCAGGATATTGCGCACGCCGAGCGCGAGCGCGCCGAGGAAGTCGCTTTGCAGGGCGAGCCGGTTGCGGTCGCGGCAGACCATCTGGAGGATCGGCTCGATCCCGGCGCGGACCAGGAAATGCGCCGCCGCCAGGCTGGAGAGATGCGCCTTCGCTCCCGCTCCGTCGGTCACGTTCACCGCCGC
>JASHSH010000372.1 GCA_030040955.1 Rhodospirillales bacterium | reverse complement strand
CCCGATGACCGAGACCTTGGCCACGTTGGCGTCCGGCAGCAGGCGCGCGAAGCCGAGCTCGGTCTTGCGCCCGTTGATCAGCGCCACCGCGCGGTCGAGATCGACCTTGGAGACCGTGAAGGTGATGTCGGTGTTGGCCCCGTCGGCGGAAACGTTCTGCACGATCATGTCGACGTTGACGCCGGCCTCGGCGAGCGGGCCGAACACGCCGGCGGCCACGCCCGGCCGGTCGGGCACGCCGACCAGCGTGATCTTGGCCTCGTCGCGGGTATGGGCGATGCCGCTCACCAGTTCCTTTTCCACGATCTCGTCCTCGTCGCAAACCAGCGTGCCGGGCGCGTCGGCGAAGCTCGACAGGACCTGGACCCGGACCCGGTATTTCATCGCCATCTCGACCGAGCGGGTCTGCAGCACCTTGGCGCCCAGCGAAGCGAACTCGAGCATCTCCTCGTAGGTTATCTTATCGAGCTTGCGGGCCTTGGCAACGATGCGCGGGTCCGAGGTGTAGACGCCGTCGACGTCGGTGTAGATGTCGCAGCGGTCGGCGACGAGCGCGGCGGCGAGCGCGACCGCGCTGGTGTCGGAACCGCCGCGCCCGAGCGTCGAGATGCGCTGGTTCGGACCGACGCCCTGGAAGCCGGCCACCACGGCGACCTCGCGCTCCGCCATGCGGCGCAGCAGCTCCTCGGTCTCGATCTTGTCGATGCGCGCCTTGCCGTGGGAAGCGTCGGTGCGGATCGGAATCTGCCAGCCCGTCCACGAGCGCGCGCGCACCCCGATCTGCTGGAGCGCGATCGCCATCAGCCCCACCGTCACCTGCTCGCCGGTCGCCACCACGGTGTCGTACTCGCGCGGGTCGTGCAGCGGCGCGATCTCGCGGCAGCGGCGCACCAGGTCGTCGGTCACCCCGGCCATCGCCGAGACCACCACCGCGACCTCGTTGCCGCGGTCGAGCTCGGCCTTGACCTTTTGCGCCGCGGCCTGGATGCGGCCGGCGTCGGCGACCGAGGTGCCGCCGAACTTCATGACGATGCGCGCCATCGCGATCCCCGAAAGCGCGGCGGCGGCAAACCGGTTGCCGGGCCGCGGAAGGCGCGTATACATACACGTGCCGCCCGAGTGGGCGCAAGGAACCGGACATGCCGGGCAGCGCCACCGCAGCCGCCGAGGAAGTCGAGCGATTTCAGGAGCTTGCCGGGTCCTGGTGGGACCCCGCCGGCGCCTTCCGCCCGCTGCACCGCATCAATCCGGCGCGGCTCTCGTTCCTGCGCCGGCACCTGCTCGCGCATTTCGAGCGCGACGCGCGTTCGCTGCGCCCATTCGCGGGGCTGACGCTGCTCGATGTCGGCTGCGGCGGCGGGCTGCTGTGCGAACCGATGGCCCGGCTCGGCTTCGCGGTCACCGGCATCGACGCCGGCGAGAAGAACGTGGCGGCGGCGCGCCGCCATGCCGAGGGCGCGGGCCTGGCGATCGACTATCGGACCGCCGCGCCCGAGCAGATCGAGGGCCGCTTCGACGCGGTGCTGGCGATGGAGGTGGTCGAGCATGTCGCCGACGTGCCGGCCTTCCTCGCCGCGCTGGCGGAGCGGGTGGCGCCGGGCGGCGCGCTGATCCTGTCCACGCTGAACCGCACCGCCAAATCCTTCGCGCTGGCGATCCTGGGCGCGGAGTATGTGCTGCGCTGGGTGCCCAGGGGCACGCATGACTGGCGCAAGTTCCTGCGCCCCTCCGAGCTTGCCGCCGGCCTGCGGTCGGCGGGTGTTTCGCCGGTCGCCTTCGAGGGGCTGCGCTTCGATCCCTTGCGCGATTCCTGGTCGCTCGACGCGCGCCTCGACGTCAACTACATGGTCTACGCGGCGAAGGCGTGATGTCGACCAGTCCGGCCCGGCACGCGAGGCCGGGTTGACTATGTACACAATTGTATCCATATAATGCGATGGATTTCGAATGGGACGAGGCCAAGCGCGCGTCGGTGCTCCGCCTTCGCGGCATCGATTTCCGCGACATCGCCGCGCACCCGTTCGATGGCAGGCCGATCGTGACCGCGCCCTCCCCGCGCGGCGGGGAGGAGAGATTCGTCACCATCGGCATGATCGGGGATCGCGGCTATGCCGCGGTCTGGATGTGGCGCGGCGCGGCGATCCGGATCGTGACCGCGAGGAGGGCGAGGCGTGAGGAAGAAAGGCAATATCGCGCGATATTCGGCCCGCGAGCTTAAATCCCTCGTCGCGCGCGGCGAAGGGCGTACCGACTGGAACCGGGCACGCGCGACCAAGCAGACGGAGCTGGAGGCGAGCATCGCCGCCGATCCCGACGATGTGCATTCGGCCATCGATTGGACCAAGGCGGTCGTGGGTCTTCCGCCGCGCAAGCAGGATATCCATATACGCATCGACGCCGACGTGCTGGCCTGGTTCCGCAAGTCGGGGAGGGGGTATCAGACGCGCATCAACAATGTGCTGCGGGCGTTCGTCGCGAGCCGCAAGCATCCAACCGCGTAGGTGACGGAATCATGAAATACCGACTTCTTGGCCGCACCGGCCTCTATGTCTCGGAAATCTGCCTGGGCACCATGACCTTCGGCGGGCGCGGCTTCTGGACCGCGATCGGCCAGCTCGACCAGCCGGCCTGCACCGCGCTGGTCGCCAAGGCATACGAGAGCGGGATCAATTTCTTCGATACCGCCAATGTCTATTCCGAGGGCGAGTCGGAGCGGCTGTTCGGCCAGGCGCTGAAGGATGCGAAAATACCGCGCTCGGAAGCGATCGTGGCGACCAAGGTGCGCGGCCGGATGGGTCCGGGCGTCAACGCCGTCGGCCTCTCGCGCGGCCATATCCTCGCCTCAGTGGACGAGAGCTTGGGCCGCCTGGGCACCGACTATATCGACCTCTACCAGATCCACGGCGTCGATCTGCTGACCCCGCTCGACGAGACGATGCGCGCGCTCGACGATGTCGTGCGCGCGGGCAAGGTGCGCTATATCGGCTGCTCCAACCTGATGGCCTGGCAGATCATGAAGGCGCTGGGGCTGGCCGAGGCGCGCGGCTGGACCCGCTTCGAGAGCTTGCAGGCCTATTACTCGCTCGCCGGGCGCGATCTCGAGCGCGAGATCGTGCCGCTGCTCGAATCCGAGCGCGTTGGGCTGATGGTGTGGAGCCCGCTCGCCGGCGGGTTGCTCAGCGGCAAGTTCAAGCGCGAGGCGGGCGGGCCGAACGATGCGCGCCGCACCATCTTCGACTTCCCGCCGGTGGACCGCGACCACGCCTTCGACATTCTCGACGTGGCGCGGCCGATCGCGGACCGATACGGCGTCTCGGTCGCCCGCGTGGCGCTGGCCTGGCTGCTCGCCAAGCCGGTGGTGACCAGCGTGATCATCGGGGCCAAGACGGTCGAGCAGGAGGCCGACAATATCGCCGCCTCCGATCTCGCGCTTGACCCCGCGGACGTCGCCGCGCTGGACGAGGCGAGCGCGCTGCGCCCCGAATATCCGGCCTGGATGGTCGCGCGGCAGAGCGAAAACCGCGCCCCGGGAACCAAGCCGAGGTAAAGTCGCTTTCGCTTCGATTCAACGGGCTGCTTCCCCCCACCCATCGACGTATACGTCGATCTCCCCACAGAGGGGGAGGGGACGTGCACCCAAGCCAAACCCGTCCCCCGCTTGGGTGGGGAGGGGCAGGGGTGGGGGCGGCGCCGGCCGTTCGAAGCGCGTCTTACGCGCTAGACCGCCGGCATGGTCTCCGCCAGCCGCCCGCCGAGTCGCAACGGCGCCACGCGGCGGGCGAGCCCGGTCGCGTCGTCGGTCTCGACGAACACCGCGCACAACGTGCCCTCGCCCTCGGCGGGGGTGAGCCGCTCGCCCGGCATCTTCCGGACGAAGCGCTGGGTGGCGGCTTCCTTCTTCATGCCGATCACGGAATCATAGTCGCCGCACATGCCGGCGTCGGTTTGATAGCCGGTGCCGCCGGCGAGGATGCGTGCATCCGCCGTCGGTACGTGGCAGTGGCTCCCCACCACAAGCGAGGCGCGGCCGTCGGCGAGATTGGCGAGCGCCATCTTCTCGCTGCTCGCCTCGCAATGCACGTCGACAAGGATGGCGTCGGCCCCCGCGCCAAGGCGATAGCGGGAAAGCTCGGCATCGAGCGCCCGGAACGGATCGTCGAGCGCGTCCATGAACAGCCGGCCCATCACCTGCACCACCAGCACCTTGCGGCCGCGCGGGGCGGGATACAGGCCGGCGCCGCGCCCCGGCGTACCGGGCGGGTAGTTCAGCGGCCGCAGCAGGTTCGGCGTCTGCTCGATATAGGGGATGATCTCGCGCTGGTCCCAGGCATGGTTGCCGAGCGTCACCGCGTCGATGCCGGCGGCGAAGAACTCGGCGCAGATGGCGGGCGTGATGCCGAATCCATGCGCCGCGTTCTCGCCGTTCGCCACCACGAAATCCAGCCCCAGCTGCGCGCGCAGGCCCGGAATCCGGCCGCACAGCGCGTCGCGTCCGGCGCGGCCCATCACGTCGCCGCAGAACAGGAGTCTCATGGCGAGGTCACGAACGGGAGAAGAGGGAAGCGGAGCGGTGCCGCCTCGGCCGTTGGCCTATGCGATCCCTCCGTGGCCTGCAATTGCAGGTGGGGACCATATACCGGGACCACGGTCCCGGCAGGGACAGTCCCCTGGAGTTCAAGTGTTGGCCCCGGGGATTGTTCGGCCTGACGCACCAGGCAGCCGCCGCTCCGCAATCAATCTATGTGCTCTCCAGGCGCCGCGCAATGGCGTCGACACGTCCGGCCAGCGCGCGCAGACCCTCGGCGAAGGAGGCGTCCTCGCCCGCATCCGAACCGGCCGCATCGCGAACCGCCTGGCGCAGATCCGCGATCTCGTCGGCCATGACGAGAGCGGCCATGACCAAAAGCCGTGCCTCGCCCACCGCGCCCACCTGGCGGAGCAGCTCGTTGGCGCGGCGGTCGACCTCGCCGGCCATGTGCCGCACATGCTCTTCCTGGCCGGCGTCGCAGCTCACCTCGTAGCTGCGCCCGACGATGGAGACGGTGACGGTGGAGGCCATGCGCTCAACCCTGGAGTACGGATTTGAGCCGCAGCGCGACTCCGTCGAGCCGGCTCTCGACCGCCCGCGCCGCCCCGGCCAGGCGCTCGTAATCGGACCGCGCGGCGGCCAATTCGGCCGCCAGGGCCTTCTCGCCTTTGCGCTTGGCGAGCGTGCCCTCCAGCCGCTCGAGTGCGCGCGAAAGCTCGCCCAGCGCGGCGCGGCTTTGCTTCAGTCGGTCGGCGGATTCGGCCAAGTTCGCGCTCCTAGCCGCGCGAGTGTAGGGGTCGGGCCGCGCGGGCGTCAACGCAGCTCCGCGCGGCTCCGAATGGGCTGGCATCCGCGCCCGCTCCGGGCTAAACAAATGCTCCCTTCCGATACGGAGCGAGACGCGCCATGAAGGCCGCCGTCATCGTCTTTCCCGGCTCCAACTGCGATCGCGACGTGGCGGTCGCCCTGGAGGCGGCGACCGGCCGCCCGCCGGCGATGGTCTGGCACCGCGAGACCGAGCTTCCCGCGGTCGATCTGACCGTGCTGCCGGGCGGATTCTCCTACGGCGACTATCTGCGCTGCGGCGCGCTCGCCGCCCGCTCGCCGGTGATGCGTTCGGTCGCCGAGCGGGCGCGCGCCGGAATGGCGGTGCTCGGCATCTGCAACGGGTTCCAGATCCTGGCCGAGTCCGGACTGCTGCCCGGGGTGCTGCTGCGCAACGCACAGCTTCGCTTCGTCTGCCGCGACGTGCATCTGCGAATCGAGACCTCCGAGGGTCCGTTCACGCGCGGCTAC
>JASHSH010000371.1 GCA_030040955.1 Rhodospirillales bacterium | reverse complement strand
GACGAAGCCTGGCAGAACGAACGCTGGGGCGAAGACGCCGAGGCGATGGCCGCGCGCTTCTCCCGCCGGCGCGATGTCGAAGCCGCGGCGCTGGTGTTCCGTCTCCATCCGTCCGTGCCGGGCGGGCAGTTGGCAGGCGGCGCGGGATAATGCAGTCTCGGTCCCAATAACCGGCGAATCGGCCGATTTCGTCGCGGTGGGGGCGTCCATGCAGGACATCATCCGGCAGCTCCAGGAAAAGCGCGAGCTCGCGCGCGCCGGCGGCGGCAAGAAGCGGATCGATGCCCAGCATCAGAAAGGAAAGCTCACCGCCCGGGAACGGCTCGAAGTGCTGCTCGACCCCGATTCGTTCGAGGAGTCGGACATGTTCGTCGAGCATCGCAGCTCGGATTTCGGCATGGGCGCGCAGAAGATTCCCGGCGACGGGGTGGTCACCGGCTATGGCACGATCAACGGAAGGCTGGTGTTCGTGTTCAGCCAGGACTTCACGGTGTTCGGCGGCGCGCTGAGCGAGGCGCACGCCGAGAAGATCTGCAAGATCATGGACCATGCGATGAAGGTCGGCGCGCCGGTGATCGGGCTGAACGATTCAGGGGGCGCGCGCATCCAGGAAGGCGTGGCGAGCCTGGCCGGCTATGCCGAGGTGTTCCAGCGCAACGTCCTCGCCTCGGGCGTGGTGCCGCAGATCTCGCTGATCATGGGCCCTTGCGCCGGCGGCGCGGTCTACTCCCCGGCGATGACGGATTTCATCTTCATGGTGCGCGACACCTCGTACATGTTCGTCACCGGACCCGAGGTCACCCGCACCGTGACGCACGAATCGGTGACCGCCGAGGAGCTGGGCGGCGCGCTCACCCACACCGCGCGCTCGGGCGTGGCCGACCGCGCCTTCGCCAACGACATCGAGGCGCTGCTCGAGCTGCGCCGCTTCCTCGGCTTTCTGCCGGCCAACAATCGCGAGAAGCCGCCCACGCTCGCCGGCACCGATTCGCCCGACCGCGAGGAGCCGAGCCTCAACAGCCTGATTCCCGCCGCGCCCAACCGGCCCTACGACATGATGGAGCTGGTCGAGAAGGTGGTCGACGACGGCGAGTTCTTCGAGCTCTCGCCCGGCTGGGCCGGAAACATCATCACCGGCTTCGGGCGAATGGAGGGCGGCACGGTCGGTATCGTGGCCAACCAGCCGATGGTGCTGGCCGGCTGCCTAGACATCGATTCCAGCCGCAAGGCGGCGCGCTTCGTCCGCTTTTGCGATTGCTTCAACATCCCCATCGTCACCTTCGTCGACGTGCCCGGCTTCCTGCCCGGCACCGCGCAGGAATATGGCGGCATCATCAAGCACGGCGCCAAGCTGCTGTTCGCGTACGCGGAATGCACGGTGCCGAAGGTCACCGTGATCACCCGCAAAGCCTATGGCGGGGCCTATGACGTGATGAGCTCGAAGCATCTGCGCGGCGACGTGAACTATGCCTGGCCGACCGCCGAGATCGCGGTGATGGGTCCCAAAGGCGCGGTCGAGATCATCTTCCGCCACGATGCCTCCGACGAGGCCAAGATCGCCGAGCGCACCGAGGAATACCGGCAGAAATTCGCCAACCCGTTCGTCGCCGCGCATCGCGGCTTCATCGACGAGGTGATCCGGCCGCAGGCGACGCGCCGGCGCATCTGCCGCAGCCTCGCCATGCTGCGCAACAAGAAGCTCGACAACCCGTGGCGCAAGCACGCCAACATTCCACTGTGACCGCATGAGACAAGCGGGTCAGGCGATGCATTCCGCGGCCGGGCGCGGCGAGTCCGGCAAGCAGTCCTCAGATGTTCACCAAGATCCTCGTCGCCAATAGGGGCGAGATCGCCTGCCGGGTGATCCGGACCTGCCGGCGGATGGGCATCGCCACCGTCGCGGTCCATTCCGAGGCCGACGCCGAATCGCTGCATGTCCAGCTCGCCGACGAGGCGGTCGCCATCGGACCCGCGCCGTCGATCGAGTCGTATCTCTCGATCCCCAGGCTGCTCGATGCCTGCCGGCGCAGCGGCGCGCAGGCCGTGCATCCCGGATACGGATTCCTGTCCGAGAAGCGCGAATTCCAGGAGGCGCTCGCCGCCGAGGGCATCGTGTTCATCGGACCCGACGCGCGCGCGATCGCCGCGATGGGCGACAAGATCGAATCGAAGAAGCTCGCCAAGCAGGCCGGCGTCAACGCCGTTCCGGGTCATCTCGAATCGATCGAGACGGCGGCCGAGGCGGTGCGCATCGCGCGCGAGATCGGCTATCCGGTGATGCTCAAGGCGAGCGCGGGCGGCGGCGGCAAGGGCATGCGGCTGGCGCGCTCGGACGCCGAGTTGCGCGAGGGTTTTACCTCGGCGCGCAACGAGGCCCGCTCCGCCTTCGCCGACGACCGCGTGTTCGTCGAAAAATACATCGAGCATCCGCGGCACATCGAATTCCAGGTTCTGGGCGACGCGCATGGCACCATCATCCATCTCGGCGAGCGCGAATGTTCGATCCAGCGCCGCCACCAGAAGGTGATCGAGGAGGCGCCGAGCCCGTTCGTCACGCCCGAGATGCGCGCCGCGATGGGCGCGCAGGCGGTCGCGCTCGCCAAGGCCGTCGGCTACAAGTCGGCCGG
>JASHSH010000370.1 GCA_030040955.1 Rhodospirillales bacterium | reverse complement strand
CCTGATTCCCGACGGTTATGGTAGAATGACCGAAACGCGGGGGCTCGCGCCCGGGGGTTCGCCCCGGCGCCGGCCGCCGCATTCGGGATCGAAACCTCCGTGCGCACCGCGAGCCTTCTGCGCATTCTCGTCCTGGTCGCCTCCGCCCTGTGGGCGGCGATCACCATCTACCAGGAATTCATCGACGTGGACGCCTCGCAATACGGCATCACCTCGCCCGAGGCGAAGCAGCGCATGGAGAACTGCACGGGCAACTACCAGCAGCGTTCGGCCTGCAAGGAGCAGATCCTCGACGAGGAGCAGCGCAGCGAGTTCATCCCCTATTTGCAGAAGGCGGCGATCGTGATGGTGCCGCCGATCGCGCTCTGGTATCTGGTCAGCCGCGCCACCCGCGAGCGCGCGCCCAAGCCCGAGCAGCCTTCGGCCCCGCGCCGCCGTCCCGCCGCCGGCCAGCCGCCGCCGCGCCGGCGCATGACCCCGCCGCCGCGGGTCTAGCTCAGGCCTTTTCCGATTCGTCTTCGAGCCGGTGCCGCGCGATCAGCGGCACCTGGGCCAGGCCGAACAGCAGCGTGACCGCGATCGCGCCGGGCACCTTCCACAGCACCCAGTGATCGGTGCTGAGCACGCGCCGCGCGATCTCGTTGACTAGAGCCATCGCCAGGAAGAAGACGAGGAAGCGCAGCATCAGGGCGCGCCGACCGCGCGGGGCGAGCTTCGGCGCGGCGGCCAGCATCGCATCGACCAGCAGCTTGCGCCCGCTGGCCAGTTCCACTCCGACCACGCCGGCGAACAGCAGATAGACGATGGTCGGCTTCAGCTTGATGAAGTCGGGATCGTTGAGCCACAGTGTGAGTCCGCCGAGCACGCCGACGATGACCGCGGTGACCGCCGGGATGGCGGCGAAGCGGCGGCTGACCACCCAGCCGAAGCCGAGCGCGAGCAGGGTCGCCGCGATCACCACGATGGTCGCGGCCTTCAGCCCGGCGAATTCGTAGGCGAGAAAGAAGGCGGCGAGAGGGGCGTAGTTCACCACCGCGTCGACCCAGCCGGGCTGCGCCCGTTGCGCCGGCTTCGCGCCCGATTCCGTGACCGCTGCCTCTCCGTCCATGGGGTCCAACATAGTGAGTCCACGGCCGAGGGCAACCCCGCGCGGCGCATCCGCTTGAGCCGGCCCGCGCGCGCGCTATCCTGTGCACCCCAGAGGGGCACCGGATGAACGCTCCCCCCGAATTCGACGCGCCATTCCGCGCCCGGCTGCGCGAGCTGCTGGTCTGGCGGCGCGACGTGCGCCGCTTCCGCGCCGAGCCGCTGCCGGCCGGCACGATCGAGCGGCTGATCGAGCTCGCCTGCCTCGCGCCCTCGGTCGGGCTCAGCCAGCCCTGGCGGTTCGTCATCGTCGAGGATGCCGCGCGCCGCGCCGCGATCCGGCGCAATTTCGAATCCTGCAACGCCGCCGCGCTCGCCGCCCAGGACGAGACGCGCGCCGGCCTCTATGCGCGGCTCAAGCTCGCCGGGCTCGACGAAGCGCCGATCCATCTCGCCGTGTTCGCCGAGCGCGATCCCGCTCAGGGCCACGGCCTCGGCCGCCTGACCATGCCGGAGACCGCGGAATATTCGGCGGTGACGGCCGTCCATACGCTCTGGATGGCGGCGCGCGCCGAAGGGATCGGCATGGGTTGGGTGTCGATCCTCGATCCGAAGCTTGTGGCCGAGGCGCTCGGCGTGCCGGCGAAGTGGCGGTTCGTCGGCTATCTCTGCCTGGGCCTGCCCGAAAACCAGGACGACACGCCCGCGCTGGAACGCGCCGGCTGGGAATGCCGCCGCCCGGCCGAAGCGCATATCCTGCGCAGGTAACGTGGCCCGATGGCGCCCGAATTCGCTCGCTCGCTCGGGCTCGCGGTGCTGGCCGTCCATGTCGCGGTGATCGCGTTCAATGTCTTCGGCCTGGTCGTGGTGCCGCTCGGCTTCTGGCTGGGATGGGGCTTCGTGCGCGGCTTCCGCTGGCGCGCGATCCATCTCGCGCTGCTGTTCCTGGTCGCGGTCCAGGCCTTGCTCGGGCGCGCCTGCTTCCTCACCATCTGGCAGGCCGCGCTGGAAGGCGAAGGCGCCGGCAAGACCGGGCCGCTGATCGCGCGCTGGATCGAATCCCTGATCTTCTGGCCGCTGCCGATCTGGTTCTTCGCCATATTGTATGTGGCGGTGTTGATCTACGCCGTCGCGCTGTGGCGGCTGGTGCCGCCCCGGCGGACGCGCTGATTCGCGGGAGGTGGGCGATGCTTGCGTTCGGACGGCTCGTGCTGTGCGCGGCGATAACGATTTGGGTGGCGATCGCTATCCCCGCCCGCGCCGACGAGCCGGCTCCCGACATCGCGCTGTTCGCCACCCGCGACGAGGCGAAGGCGCACTGCCCGGCCGATATCGTGATCGAGATTACGCTGCCCGAGGGCTTCTACCTGCACGGCGACCGCGGCTTCGGCGGCGCCTCGCTCGGACGCGTCTTCGTCTGCCGCTCCGAGATTTTGGGCGCGGCGGCCGCCCGGCGGTGAGCCGTCGCCGCGCCCGCCCCCCTCACTCCGCCGCCGCCGTCTCCATCTTGCTATGCCCGTGCGAGTCCTCGGCGGCCTTCGGCTCGATGGTGGCGAGCTTGGCGCAGGCATACAGCACGATGGCGATGCCCAGATAGCTCGACGCCACGAAGGGCGACTGGCCGATGCCGATCGCCTCGCTGTGAATCAGGCCGAAGAAGGTGAACACCGCGCCGGCGAGCGAGAACAGCGCGCCCCTCTCCAATTGCCGCTCGACCACGCAGACGGCGATCGAGCCCAGGATGATGCCGGCGAGCGTCGCCCCGCCGCCGAGGGAGGCCAGCCCCGAATAGAGCACGCCGGTGCCGGCGAGCTTGGCCATGCCGAGCGTGGCGGCATCGGTGCCGGCGGCGCCGAGCGCGCCGTCGATCTGCGTCTTGCCCCAGGCGGCGATCTGCGGGATCAGCGCCAGCACGATGGCCGGGGCGTGGCTCTTCGGCGTCTCCTGGAAGGCCTGCGAGCCGATCAGCATGCCGATATAGAGCAGGATCGGCAGGATCGCGATCACCGGCACGAGCGCCAGGATCACCGGCACGATGCCGAGCCAGGTGAGCAGAATGATCATGATGCCGGTGGCCGCCGAATAGCCGATGCGGCCGCCCATCGCCTTCCAGCCGGGATGGCCGATATAGACGGCGAGGATGAACGGGTTGCCCATCAGGCAGCCGATCAGGCTGATCACGCCGTCGGCCGTGAGCACGCGCGTGGTGGGGAAGGAATCCCCCGCCGCCGCCGCGCTCTCCACATTGTCCATCGCTTCGACCAGGTCGTAGATGCCGAACGGGATGGCGGTGACCAAAATCACCGCCAGATACTCGAAGCCGTGGAACACGTGGCCGATGGCCGGGAAGGGAATCGAGAAGCCGAAATTGGAGAACGAGTCGGTCACCCCCTTCACCGTCATGCCGCCGAAGCCGAAGCCGAGCAGCGTCGAGCCCCAGGCGATCACCGCGCCGACCAGGATCGCCACCAGCCCGCCCGGGATGCCCTTGAAGTAGCGCACGCCGCCGAACCAGCTCGCCAGGATCAGCGCGAAGCAGACCAGCCCGATATCGGGGGTCTGGAACATCTGCGCGGCCGGGCGTAGCGAGATGAAGGTGATCGAGATGCCGGCAAGCGAGCCGAGCAGGGCGGCGCGCGGCGTAATCCGCCGCACCGCGGGGCCGATGAAGCCGCCGATCATGAGGACGAAGCTCTGGACGAACACCCAGGTCAGTCCGGCCTCCCAGGCGCGGGTGGGATCCTTCGTCTTGAGCAGGATCGGCAGCATGATCACGAAGATGACGACGAACATGTGCGGCACCGAGGTGCCCGAGGGCAGCGCGGCGACGTCCGTCCGTCCGGTCTGCTTGGCCAGCCGCCAGGCCAGCCAGGCATAGTAGAAGGTGGACAGGAACAGCATCAGCCCGGTGGCGGGCAGGATGCGGCCGAACACGATGCCGTCGGGAAGCTGCAGCACGAAATGCAGCAGCCCGGTGATGGTCAGCACGTTGACCAGGATGTTGGTGCCGAAGCCGAAGAAGGCGTTGAGGTCGCCCTTCACCCAGAGTTTCGGCGTGAACTCGCTCGCTGTCGCCATGTCTTCCCCCGTCGCTGGCGCGCATCCCGCGCGCCGACCGATTCCCTATCCCTTGCCGATCGCCTTGATCACCTGGTCCGATTTCCCCACCCAGCCGAAGATGCCGCCCTGCGCCTTGATCATCTTGAGCCCCATTTCCTGGAATTCCGGGAAATAGGAGCCGACGCAGTCGGCGAGCACCAGGCAGTCATAGCCGCGGTCGTTCGCCTCGCGCACCGTGGTGTTGACGCAGACCTCGGTGGTCACCCCGGTGACCACCAGCTGGCGGATGCCGTGATATTGCAGGATGGCGTGCAGGTCGGTTGCGAAGAATGCGCCCTTGCCCGGCTTGTCGATCACCGGCTCGCCCGGCTTCGGATAGAGCTCGCGGATGATGTCGTGGCCGGCCTCGCCGCGCACCAGGATGCGGCCCATCGGTCCGGGATCGCCGATATGCTTTTCGCCGCGCCCGCGGATGCGCTTGGCGGGCGGCAGATCCGCGAGGTCGGGTCGGTGGCCCTCGCGCGTGTGGATGACGAGCAGGCCGGCTTTGCGCCAAGCGTCGAGCAGGGCGCGGTTGGGCGCGATGGTGCGGCGGAGCTGGCCTACATCGTTGCCCAGCATCTCGCCGAAGCCGCCGGGCTCGAGGAAGTCGCGCTGCATGTCGATGATGACGAGCGCGCAATGCGCCGGCCAGAACTCGAACGGATAGGGTTCGGCCTCGACGATGCTGACCTTGTCCGGGACCATCAGCCCCCTTTAGTCCGGGCACGGCGCGGGCCGGCCGGACTGCATCCAGCCTCGTATACGAAGCAATCGCCATGCCATGCCGCGCATGCGGTTTATCGACGAAAGTGATGACGCGGCCCGCGCCCGATTCTCGTTTGCGGCCGAAGCGTTAGCAAGCACGGGCGCGGCGGCTCGCCTGGTCGGCCTCGCGCGGCGATGACGAATTCGTTGCGCAACCGCGCGCCATCTGCCGCGCAAAGGGGCAGCGGGGCGTCGTGGTTTGTGGAGTGGTCCCCACCCCTAAGGCAACGCGTCGGCCATCGCCCGTGGCGGGGCGGGGCCGAAGCGATTGTCGCCCTCGGTGCCGCGCGTGCAGTACCAGATCAGCTGGATGATCCAGCCGATGATGGGTACGAGGACGAGGAAGAACCACCAGCCGCTGCGGTCGATGTCGTGTAGGCGGCGCACCGCCACCGATATGCGCGGCAACAGCAGCGCGAGGTTGGCGATGAGCTGAAGCGGACGGTATGGGCTCATCCCGAAGATCGCGAAGTCGAGAGCCGTCGCGGCGATATTGACCAGCAGGGAGAACAAGAAGAAGTACCAGAATTCCGAACGCACGGCCCGGCCGCTGAAGGTGACATATTTCGCGAAGCAGGACCTGATCGCCGCGCCGAAGCCCATCTTTCCCTCCCGCCTGTAGGTCGTCCTCGCCTCGGCGCGATTCGTTCCGCGCTTCTCCGGTTACGCGTGAGGGGACCGGGACGATTCCATCTCGGATCGCAACACCTGGTCAAGCTGACCGGCCCTTTCGCGCATCGAGCGCGCATGCTAAGCCACCGCGCCGCCTCTTCCGCTCCTTCCCGCATCGATGAGCGACGCCTCCACCCGCGCGCCCGTTCGCCTTGCCTCCCGCCTTTCCCGCCTCGGCGATCACCCTTTCGCCGGGGTCGGCTTCGTGCTGGCGGCGATGGTGGTGTTCAGCACGCAGGACACGCTGTCCAAGCTACTGGTGGCGGACTATTCGCCGTTCGAGGTGGCCTGGTTCCGCTACGCGATCAACGTCCTCGTGCTGGCGCCGTTCGTGCTGCGCGCGGGCGGCTTGCGGCTGCGCTCGCGCCGACCGGGCCTGCACATCGGGCGCGGCCTCGCGGTGATGGGCTCGGCGCTCGCCTTCATGGGCGCGCTGGGGCGGATGCCGATCGCGGACGCGACAGCGATCAACTTCGTCTCGCCGCTCGCCACCGTCGCGCTCTCCATCCCGATGCTCGGCGAACGGGTGGGACCGCGGCGATGGGCCGCCGTGGTGGTCGGCTTCGCCGGCGCGATGATCATCGTGCGGCCCGGCGGCGACGCGTTCCGCTGGGCCGCGCTGCTGCCCATTCTATCCGCGATCCTGTGGGCGCTGGGCATGGTGCTCACCCGCCGCATCGAGGCCTCCGAGCCGGCGCTGACCACGCTCGCCTGGTCGACGCTGGCCGCGGTGGCCACGTTGAGCCTGTTCCTGCCCTTCGTCTGGCGCCCGCTCGATGGTCGCGCGATCGCCATTCTGGCCGCGCTCGGCGTGATCAGCGTGCTCGGCCAGTATCTGACCATCCTCGGCTATATGCGCAGGCCGGCCTCGGTGCTGGCGCCGCTCGCCTACACCCAGATGGTTTGGTCAACGATCTCCGGCCTGCTCGTGTTCGGCACCGCGCCGGGCGCCTCGACCTGGCTCGGCGCCGCCATCGTGGTGGTGAGCGGACTCTACGTGCTGCACCGCGAACGGCTGAGCGGGCGCGCGGGCGGCTGAGCCGCGAGCCGGGCGCGAAGCTTCAGACGAGCGGCGCGGAGTCGCGCGCGACGATGGCGAAGCGGTCGGCGAGCTCAGCCAGCGCAATAGTGTGCAGGGTGCGCGCGGGGATCGTGCCGCCCGCGCCGTCAGGCAGATCGCGGGTGCCGCAGGCGCCGGCGTCGATGGTGACGCGATAGCCGAGATCGAGCGCCGCGCGCGCGGTCGAGCTCACGCACATATGCGTCATGAAGCCGGCGAGCACGAGATTCTTCCGCCCTGCCTTCGAAAGCAGCGCGTGCAGATCGGTGCCAGCGAAGGCATTGGGCAGGCCCTTCTCGACGACGGCTTCCGCCCCCCAGGGCGCGAGCGCGTCGGCGAACTGCCCGCGCGGCGCGGCGCGGTCGAACATGCCGCCCGCCCGGCCCTTGTGCGCGACATGGAGGATCGGCGCGCCCGCCTCGCGCGCGACCCGCAGCAGAAGCGCGGCCTCGGCGATGGCCGGCGCGGCGTCCGGCACCGCGATCGGGCCGGCGAGATATTCGTTCTGCATGTCGATCAGCACGAGCGCGGAGTCGCGCAGCCGCGCCGGCGCGAGATCGGCGCCGGCGAGTTCGAGCAGCGTCCTGGCCTGGGTCATCGCCGCTTCCCTCATCCCCGCTCGAAGGCGACCTTGTCGGGATAGAAGGCGAGATGGCCCGCGATCGCCGCCATCGCGGGGAACGGAGTCTCGTAAGTCCAGACCGCGTTCTCGGCGCGCTGGCCGTCGGCGACCAGGGTGAAATAGCTCGCCGCGCCCTTGTACGGGCATTCGGTGTGGTGGTCGGTGCGGGTGAAGAATTCGAGCTTCGCGGCGGCGCGCGGGATATACAGCACCGGCGGATAGCTCGCTTCCTTCAGCTCGAGCGCGGCGTCCGTCTCCGCCACCAGCTTGCCCCGGAACAGCACGCGCACGCGCCCTTTGGCCGGTGAGATCGTGATCGGATGATC
>JASHSH010000369.1 GCA_030040955.1 Rhodospirillales bacterium | reverse complement strand
CGGCACATCGAATTCCAGGTTCTGGGCGACGCGCATGGCACCATCATCCATCTCGGCGAGCGCGAATGTTCGATCCAGCGCCGCCACCAGAAGGTGATCGAGGAGGCGCCGAGCCCGTTCGTCACGCCCGAGATGCGCGCCGCGATGGGCGCGCAGGCGGTCGCGCTCGCCAAGGCCGTCGGCTACAAGTCGGCCGGCACGGTGGAATTCATCGTCGATGCCGCGCGCAACTTCTATTTCCTCGAAATGAACACGCGTCTCCAGGTCGAGCATCCGGTGACCGAGCTGGTCACCGGGCTCGACCTGGTCGAATGGATGATCCGCATCGCGGCGGGCGAGCGGCTGACGCTGCGCCAGCAGGACATCGCCCCGCGCGGCTGGGCGATCGAGGCGCGCGTCTATGCCGAGGACCCGTATCGCGGCTTCCTGCCCTCGATCGGCCGCCTGACCCGCTATCGTTCGCCCGCCGAGGGCGCGCATGTCCGGGTCGATGCCGGCGTGCAGGAAGGCGCGGAAATCTCGATCCATTACGACCCGATGATCGCCAAGCTCTGTGTCCATGGCGGAACGCGCACCGAGGCGGTCGCGCGCCTGCGCCGCGCGCTCGACGAATATCTGATCCGCGGCGTCGCGCACAACACCACCTTCCTGGCCGCGGTGGCCGGGCATCCGCGCTTTGCCGCCGGCGATCTGTCGACCGGATTTATCGCCGAGGAGTTTCCCGAGGGCTTTCACGGGGTCGCGCCCGAGGGAAGCCGGCAACGGCTGCTGGTGGCGGTCGCCGCCTGCGTCCATCGCCGCGCAATGGAGCGCGAGGCCAGCATCGGCGGCCAGATGCCGGGGCGCGGCATCCGCATCGGCGCGCGATGGGTGGTGCGCATCGCCGGCGTGGACCATGCCTGCGCGGTGCAGCCGGAGCCGGGCGGCTTCGCGGTGGCCATCGCCGATTCCGTCCTCGTCGTGCAGACCAGCTGGGGCGTCGGCGAGCCGCTGTTCCATGCCCATATCGGCAATGGGGCGGAGGAATCGATCGTGGTCCAGGTCGAACGACGTGGCATCGGCTATCGCCTGACCCATGGCGGCTGCCGGGTCGAAGCCCTCGTGCTGACCCCGCGCGCCGCCGAGCTTGCAACATGGATGCCGGAGAAGCCCGCGCCGGATCTGTCCAAGTTCGTCCTCGCTCCGATGCCGGGCCTGCTGGTTTCCCTCGCGGTGAAGGAGGGGCAGGAAGTCAAGCTGGGCGAGGTGGTGGCCGTGGTCGAGGCGATGAAGATGGAGAATGTGCTGCGGGCGGGGCGCGACGGGGTAGTGGCGCGTCTCCACGCATCCGCTGGGGACAGCCTCGCCGTCGACCAGAAGATCGTCGAATTCGCCTAAGCCGATGGCGACCGCCTCGGTTCGCGTGCGCATCGAGGGCCGCGTCCAGGGAGTCTGGTACCGCGGCTGGACCATGGCCGAGGCGAACCGGCTGGGTCTGTCCGGCTGGGTGCGCAACCGGAGCGACGGCAGCGTCGAGGCCCTGTTCAGCGGGCCGGCCGACCGGGTGAAGGCGATGGTCGAGGCATGCCGGCGAGGACCGCCCGCGGCGCAAGTCACCCGCGTGACCGAGGAGCCGGCGAGCACGCCGGCCGAGACCGGATTTCGTCAGGCCCCGACGGAATAGCTAGCGCAGCAGCATCGACTTGATCAGCACGTCGGCGATGGCATCCTTGCCGTCATACTTCTCGATCGCCGCCTTGGCCGCGTCCTTGATGACGCCCGGCCCGTCGTCCGGCGCGAGGAATGTCTGCACCGAGTTCTTCTTCAGCTCGGCCTTGATGTCGTCCGCGATCAGCGTCTTGGTCGTGTTGAGCTTGGTGAGCGCCTCCGGCGTCGCCGCATAGACCCACAGCTCGACCTGGAGCTCGCGGTAAATCTTCGTGTCCTCGTCGATCACTGGCACGGAGATACGCGGGATCGCGATGTAATCGTGCGGAACCTTGCCGGTGATCTCGTTGGGCGGCTGGTCCGCGGGCTTCTTGTCGTCGGCGAGGGCCCCGCCGCCGCACAGCAGGCCGGCGAGGATCAACGCGGTCAGTCTGAGCCGGGAGACGTCCATCGCCGCATTATACCCGCGCGCCCGGTTGCCGACCACGCATGCGGCTCATCTGCGCCGCGCGAGCGCCAGGCCGACGCCGCAGGCGATCATGAAGCTTCCGCTGACCTTGTGGCGTAGCGCGGCGAACCGGCTACCCATCAGCCAGGGCCGGATGCGTCCGGCGAGCAGGCAATAGAGGCTGTCGCCCGGTATCGCGATCGCCAGCGAGGTGGCCGCCAGGATCAGCATCTGCGGCAGGATCGGACGGGCGGAGTCGACGAACTGCGGCAGGAAGGCCGCGAAGAACACCAGCGTCTTCGGATTGCCCAGGCAGACGAACAGTCCCTGCCAGTAGAAGCGGTGCCCGGAGGCGGGCGGCGGCGGCCGGTCGGGCGTGTCGCGCGTCATCCACTGCCGCACGCCCAGCCACAGAAGATAGGCGACACCGAGCCAGCGCAGCCGGTCGAACCACGCGGCCATCGCGGCCATCGCCGCCGTCGCGCCCAGGATGGTGAGGCCGAGCTGCACGGCGAGCCCCGTCGTCGTGCCGGCGAGCGTGATGAAGCCCTTGCGCGTCCCATGCGCCAGGCAATTGGCGACGATGAGGGAGCTGTTCGGACCGGGCATCGCCACCAGCGCGCAGGTGGCGAGCACGAAGCCGATGTAGAGCTCGGGAGAAATTGGCAAGTCGGTCCCCTCGAATCAGCGGGCGGAAGGCGTTTCGCCGAACACCTCGGCGAAGGAAGCGCGGAGCGCGGCATCCACCTGGCTCATCGGCGCGTCGATGCCGAGGTCGCGCAGCGAGGTCACGCCGTGCCCGCGGATGCCGCAGGGCACGATGCCCGCATAATGCGAGAGATCGGGCGCGACGTTCAGCGCGACGCCGTGGTAACTCACCCACTGACGAAGCCGTACGCCGATGGCGGCGATCTTGTCCTCGCGCCCGTTGCCGCGATCGATCCAGATGCCGACACGTCCTTCGCGGCGCGCGCCGCGCGCGCCGAGCCGCGCGAGGGTGCGAATCAGCCATTCCTCCAAGTCGTGGACGAAGCGCCGCACATCGGCGCCGCGTCCGCGCAAGTCGAGCATCGTGTAGGCCACGCGCTGGCCGGGGCCGTGATAGGTGTATTGTCCGCCGCGGCCGGTCGCGAACACCGGAAGCCGGTCCGCGTCGATCAGATCCTCGCGCCGCGCGCTGGTGCCCGCCGTGTAGAGCGGCGGATGCTCGACCAGCCAGACCAGCTCGCCCGCTCGGCCCTCGGCGATCGCCCGGGCGCGCGTTTCCATGAACGCGACGGCGGCCGGATAGTCGACCAGGCCGGGCGCGATCAGCCATTCAACAGCGGGACGGGCCTCGGGGCGCGGTTTGCGGCGGGCTTGGGACACGGCGGGACCAACTGTGCGCTTGAACCGCACCGGCGGTTCTGCTAATTCCGCGAGCTTACCGGTTGGCGGACCGTTCCGCCACCGGCGCGGCGTCCGCCCGGGCGCCGGGGATCATGCGGTCGTGGCGGAACTGGTAGACGCGCAGCGTTGAGGTCGCTGTGGGGCAACCCGTGGAAGTTCGAGTCTTCTCGACCGCACCATCCCCTTTCCAGCCGAACTAGCGTCGAGACCGATACCCGCTGAGCGTAGCCGCCTTGCGTCGGGTACCCGCCTGGCCCACGATGCGCGCATGGCCAACGCCGAGGACCTGCGCGAGAGCGCGGTCGAATATCACAGCCAGCCGGTGCCGGGTAAGCTCGGCATCGTCGCCACCAAGCCCCTGGGCACGCAACGCGACTTGGCGCTCGCCTACACGCCGGGCGTCGCCGCGGTATGCGATCTCATCGTGTCCGACCCGAAGGCGGCGGCCCAGGTCACCGCGCGCGGCAATCTGGTCGCGGTGGTGACCAACGGCACCGCGGTGCTCGGACTGGGCGCGATCGGACCGCTCGCCGGCAAGCCGGTGATGGAGGGCAAGGCCGTCCTGTTCAAGAAATTCGCCGGCATCGACGTGTTCGACATCGAGATCGACGAGCGCGACCCGGACCGGCTGGTCGACATCGTCGCCGCGCTCGAGCCGACCTTCGGCGGCATCAATCTCGAGGACATCAAGGCGCCGGAATGCTTCGTCGTCGAACGCAAGCTCAAGGAGCGCATGCGCATCCCGGTGATGCACGACGACCAGCACGGCACCGCGATCATCGTGGGCGCCGCGCTGTCCAATGCGCTACGCGTGGTCGGCAAGGAATTCGGCCGGATACGTCTGGTCTGCTCCGGCGCGGGCGCGGCGGCGCTCGCCTGCCTGAACCTGCTGATCCGCCTGGGCTTGCGGCGCGAGAACGTGACCGTCTGCGACATCGAGGGCGTGGTCTATCGGGGCCGCGCCGTTCTGATGGACGAATACAAGGCGCCGTTCGCCCGCGATACCAAGGCGCGCAAGCTCGCCGAGGTGATCGAAGGCGCCGACGTTTTCCTGGGCCTTTCCGCGCCCGGCGTGCTCACCGGCGAGATGGTCGCGCGGATGGCCGCCCGCCCGATCATCATGGCGCTCGCCAATCCCACGCCGGAGATACTTCCCGACGTGGCGCGCGCCGCGCGTCCCGATGCGGTGATCGCCACGGGCCGTTCGGACTTCCCGAACCAGGTCAACAACGTCCTCGTGTTTCCCTACATCTTCTGGGGCGCGCTCGATGTGGGCGCCTCGGCGATCAACGAGGAGATGAAGCTCGCCGCGGTCGGGGCGCTCGCCGAGCTCGCCTATGCCGAGAGCGACGAGGCCGCGGCCAACGC
>JASHSH010000368.1 GCA_030040955.1 Rhodospirillales bacterium | reverse complement strand
TTCCGCGAGCTGCCCGACGGGCGCTATGCGATGGATTTCGGCCTGTTCGACCAGACGCTCGCCGACGAGGTGCGGGCAATCGCGGCGGCGGGGCCGCGGGAATAGGGGGTAGTCTCTCGGGCCTAGAGAAGTCCTCCGCGCCCGCGTTTTGGATTTTCGCGCGCGGCCCGAACGCGACTTCGTGCCACAAACCGTCTTGTCGCCTAAATCACGCGCATCAGTCGGCCCGATTGGCGTCGGCCGCCAGCCTGACGCGACAGGACATTTCCCAGGGGTCGCCGTCCGCCAGCAGCCGACCCTCGCCCACGAGGGCGACGATGCGTGCCCGCAGCATCACATCGCCAACCTGGAAGTAACCGCCGGGGTCATGCCCCATCGCATGTCCGACGATGCGGGCGACCGTTTGCCAATCCTGCGTCGCTTGCGCCACCAGCAGCGGATCGAAATGATCGATCGGTGCCGAGGCCAAGCCCGTTTCCGTGACGATTCGAAAGAGGGCGTTCTCGCTTCGCAGCCGCCGCCAATGTTGCCCGATCTGGTCTCTGTCATGGCTCGCGATCGGCTGCTCCTGTCCCAGCAGCGATCGCAACGCGTCCGGCGGCAGGATCGAGACGCATTGAGCCGGCCGGGACAATGCGATGGAACCGTCCCGCCCCTTGCGTGGCAGGCGCCGTCCGGTCACGTCGATGATTCGATAGGGCCGCTCGCCGAGTCGCTCCACCCAAGCCGAAAAGAATGCAAGCTCGCGGGCCGAGTGGCGGCCGAACCAGACGACGAGCCGATCCTCCGTGCTGGCCACGCGTTGCCAGAACGCGCCGAGACGGGCCGCCACTTCCGTCGCGTCATGGTGCGGCGCCCACCAAGCCGCCCGCGTCGATGGGTCGTCGGGATCGATGGGGCCGCAACTCAGATCGTCAAGAAACGGCAGAACCTCGTCATCCCGGCCGGCCTCCCGGATCGCCTGGATCAGCGATCCGCCGGCCGAGTCTCCGGGTGCGATGTGCAGCGTCTTCATCCCCAAAAGGACTCCGCCGATCCATGGCGTCGTTAGGGCTGGATGTCAGGGTCCCTAGTCTACTTGGCAACGGCTTCGTCGCGAACGACCGGCCCCGGGCACTTCCCGAACTTCGCGGCGAGCCGCCTCGATACTCGGTCTTAGGTGCAAAGCAGACTGGAAGGCTCCGCGCAGTCTTCACCCCTTCCCCAGACCCCCTAAGAACGCTGGCGCCGCCCGCCCTCCATGCGTATAGTGCATAGGTACCCCGCAGCGACGGGGATATGGGAGGGCCGCGCGATGGAACGGGACAAGAACCCGGACCGCTGGAGCTGGTGGTACCTGCTGTTCATCTTGCAGGTGGCCGGCTGTCTGTGGGTTCCGTTCTACAACCGGGTCGAGCCGACCTTCATCGGCATGCCCTTCTTCTACTGGTATCAGCTGGGCTTCGTGATCCTGGGCGCGGTGCTGACCGGCTTGGTCTATTTCATGACCCGGCGGCGCCACGAGCCCTGAGCCGGATCGAAGCCGCGCGGCGATACGAAACAAGACGGGGAGAGCGACGTGCCGGACGTGAACTGGGTGGCGCTGATCGTGTTCGTGGCCCTGTTCGGGCTGGTGACGCTGCTGGGCTTCCTGGCGGCGCGCTGGCGGCGGGGCGATCTCGATCTCCTCCACGAATGGGGGCTCGGCGGACGCCGCTTCGGCACGGTGGTGACCTGGTTCCTGGTCGGCGGCGATCTGTACACCGCCTACACCTTCATCGCGGTCCCGGCGCTGGCCTTCGGCGCCGGCGCGATCGCCTTCTTCGCGGTGCCCTACACGATCGTCATCTATCCGCTGCTGTTCCTGGTATTCCCGCGGCTGTGGCGGGTTTCGCACAAGCATGGCTATGTGACCGCCGCCGATTTCGTGCGCGGGCGGTTCGACAATCGCTGGCTCGCGCTCGCCGTCACCATCGCCGGGATCGTGGCGACGATGCCCTATATCGCGCTGCAGCTGGTCGGGCTCCAGGTGGTGATCGGCGCCCTGGGCATCAGCGGCGACTTTCCCCTGGTGATCGCCTTCGTGATCCTGGCCGCCTTCACCTATACCAGCGGGCTGCGCGCGCCCGCCGCCATCGCCTTCGTCAAGGACACGCTGATCTATATCACCGCCGCCGCCGCGCTGATCGCGATTCCGATCGGGTTGGGCGGCTTCGGCAAGGTGTTCGCCTCGGTGCCCGTGCAGAAGCTGCTGCTGGCGCCGCCGCCCGGCGGAACGATGGGCAGCTACGGCGCCTATATCACGCTCGCCGTGGGCTCGGCCTTCGCCATCTTCCTCTATCCGCACGCGATCACCGGCGTGCTCAGCGCGAGCAGCGCGCATGCGGTGCGGCGCAACGCGGCGCTGCTGCCGGCCTATTCGCTGCTGCTCGGACTGCTCGCCTTGCTCGGCTTCCTGGCGGTCGGCGCGGGCGTCGACAAGCTTCCCGAATACGCGGCCGGCTTCAAGACGTTCAAGAACAACTTCGCGGTGCCGGCGCTGCTGCTGCATTCGTTCCCGCCCTGGTTCGCCGGCATGGCCTTCGCCGCGATCGGGATCGGCGCGCTGGTGCCGGCCGCGATCATGTCGATCGCCGCGGCAAACCTGTTCACCCGCAACATCTACCGCGAGTTCATCAACCCCGCCTGCACGCCGAGGCAAGAGGCACAGATGGCGAAATGGGTTTCCCTCGTGGTGAAGTTCGGGGCGCTGATCTTCGTCATCTATCTGCCGCTGCAATTCGCCATCCAGCTCCAGCTCCTCGGCGGCATCTGGATGGGACAGACCCTGCCCGCGGTGGTGTTCGGGCTTTATACGCGCTGGTTCAATCCCTGGGCGCTGCTGATCGGCTGGGCGGTGGGCACCGTGACCGGCACCTGGATGGCGGCGGCGGCGAATTTCGGCTCGATCTTCCCGCTCTCGCTGTTCGGCTACGGGTTCCCCGGCTATCCCGCCTTCTATACGGTGATCCTCAACCTGGCGATCGCCTTCCTGCTCACGCTGGTCTTCAATGCGATGGGCGCGCGCGCGATGGCCGACAAGACCCAGCCCGCCGACTATCAC
>JASHSH010000032.1 GCA_030040955.1 Rhodospirillales bacterium | reverse complement strand
TCCTTGGTGCCGTCGGACGAGCCGTCGTTGACCACGACGATCTCGATCTCGAAACCCTCGATCCGCTGAGCGCGCACGCGTTCCAGCACCGTCGCGATGGTCCGTTCTTCGTTGTAGACGGGGACGAGGACGCTGACTTTCGTCGCCGGCCGGCCGGCGCGGTCCGCGAGATGCTCCGGCTGCGCCGCGACGTGCATCGGTCCCTCGATCAAATGCCTGGTTTGGACGAGCGGTGCGGTCCCGGGCGGAGCGGATTCGAATGCAGGCGTCGACCGAATTCGTCCGCCAAATCAACGGCCTCGCCATCCCCAGCAAACTGGGTCCATGTATAGGGCGCCGCCGCGGACACGGTCAAGCTCGCCCGTCCGCGCCTATAGCGCGAAGCTCGGGCGCTCGCCCCGTCCGTCGAGAAAGATGCGCGACCAGAGCTCCAGGCTGAGCAGGTTCCACATGCGCGCGCCGCGCCGGATCGAATCGTAGGACGCGCGATCTTCCAGATAGCGACGCAGCTGAGCGCCGTCGAGCAGCCCTCGCCGTACCGCGCTCGAATCGGCGAGCAGACGCAGGGCCGCGGCCTCCAGCCCCCGCTCCATCCAGCTCCGCACCGGGCCGCCGAAACCGGATTTGGGCCGCTCCACGATGGGCCGCGGCAGCCACGGCGCCATCGCGTCCTTGAAGCAGCGCTTCCACAGCCGGCGGCGCTGGTCGACCTTGTACGAGCTTGGCAGGCTGGCGGCGAAATCGATCAGGCGATGATCGAGCAGCGGCTCGCGCACTTCGAGCGACACCGCCATGCTCATCCGGTCGGTGATGTGCAGGATGTCGTCGGACAGATAGGACTGGAGATCGACCAGCATCAGCCGATCCACCGCGTCCGCGCCGGCGGCATTCGCATATTCCGGCGCGAATGATACCGAGGCGGTTGCCCGGCCGGCCAGGCGGGCGGCATGGTCGGGATCGAACACGCTCGATTGCCACAGCATGCGGTCGGGCTGCTCGCGCTCGTTCAGCCGGGCGCGCCATCCCCAACTGTCGCTGACCAGCCCGAGGAGCGGCGCGAGCAGGCTGCGGCGCATCCCGCGCGGGAGCCGGCGATAGACATGCTCGGCAGGCGTGCCCTCGAAGTAGCGCGGATAGCCGCCGAACATCTCGTCGCCGCCGACGCCCGACAGCACGACCCGCAGCCGCGACGCCGCCAGCCTCGAAATCTGATAGGTCGAGACGATGGCGCTGTCGCCGCTGGGCTCGTCGAGGTGCCAGGCCAGAAGGGGCAGCAGGCGAATCGCCTCGTCCGCGCGCACCGTTTCGACATGGTGCTCGGCATGGACCGATTCGGCGACCAGCTTGGCGTAGGGCACCTCGTCGAACAGCGCATTCTCGTAGCCGATGGTGAAGGCCTGGATGCCCGGCCCCGGATTGCGCCGCGCATGCGCCGCCGTGACCGCGCTCGAGTCGAGCCCGCCGCTCAGCAGCGTGCCGACCGGAACGTCGCTGCGCAGCCGCAGGAACACCGCGTCGTCGATCAGCTCGCGCAGCCGCTCGCAGCTTGCCTGGTAGGAAGGGTGCTCGGCGCGCGGATCGATCCGCCACCAGCGCACCTCCTTGGCGCCGTTCCGGTCGATGCGGAGCAAATGGCCGGGGCGCAGCTTGCCGATCTCGCGGAACGGCGTGCGCGGCGCGCGGATGTAGCCGAGCGTCAGGAATTCGGCGATCGATTCAGGATCGGGCGAGGCCGGCTGACCGGCATCGCAGAGCAGAGCCTTGAGCTCGGAGGCGAAGACGGTCCGGTCGGCGCGCTGCGCCCAATAGACGGGCTTCACGCCGAGGCGGTCGCGCGCGAGCAGGATGCTCCGCCGCGCGAGATCGAAGATGGCGATGGCGAACATACCGTTGAGCCGGGAGAGCATCGCCTCGCCCTCCTGCTCGTAGAGATGCACCAGCACCTCGGTGTCGGACTGGGTGCGGAATCGGTGGCCCTTCTCCTTCAACTCGGCCATCAGCTCGAGGTAATTGTAGATCTGCCCGTTGAGGATCACCGCAACGCTGGAATCCTCGTTGAAGATCGGCTGATGGCCGCCGGCCACGTCGATGATGCTGAGACGGCACATGCCGATCGAGCCGGAGCCGTCTTGCAGGAAGCCGCGGTCGATCGGTCCGCGATAGCCGATGCGCTCGACCATCTCCCGGACCAGCCGTTCGGCGCCGCCGTCGGCGACGGCGCCGTCACGAAGGAATAGACCGGCAATTCCGCACATCGGGCCGCTCGTGATCGCAGATCCGGCGGTCCCTGGTCCCCGCCTCCGGTGACCGGGCGAAGGCTCCGCGGAGTTCCACCCGCCCGATCCTGGCCGTGGTAGACCGGCGCGCGCGGCGGCGCAAGGCCGCGCCGGGGCTCGTTCAGGCCTCGGCGGAGGGGCCGGTCGCGATCCGTGCGTTCAGGAGTTCGTGGTTTCCAGCGGAACCCGTATCGCCGGCGACATGGTCTCCGCCTGGCCACGCGGTTGCGCCGGCTGGCCGCCCGCCAGCTCGTCGTAGAGGCGGTCGCAGGCGGGCAGCAGACGCTCCACCCAGGGCGGCACGCGAATGCCGTTCTTCGGTTCCGGGCTCGGATTGACCGGCGAGAAATCCGGAAATTCGGCCAGCCGCACCCCGGTTCGCGCCGCGATGCGCTCACGCGCCTTGGGGAAGGTCGCCGGCGACGTGATCTCGTCGAACGACACCAGGCAGACGCGGTCCGCATATTTGCGGACGTTGCGATAGAACGAGTGCCAGATCAGCAGGCTGGTGGCGGCGTACAGGCGATGCGGGTTGTAGTACCAGTCCGCCTCGGTCCGTCGCAGCGTCGACAGCATCACCTCGCGCGGCCGGCGTATCAGCACGATGGGGACCACGCCCGCGCGCAAGGCCGACGGTATCGACCAGATGTGATGCGAATGACTGTGTATCTGCTCGGGCGTACAGGACTCGACGAGCCCCACCACGAAGCCGTTGGCGGAATGGCGGAATCCCTCGACCAGCACGCGATGACGGCCGGGATCGAACCGGGGCATCACGAGATTTTCGAGGCCGATCAGCCAGATGCCGATTCGCTTGTTCAGCCAATACCAGCGGTACGAGCGCGGGAAGAACAGGTACGATAGGGGCACGCCCAGGTTGAACAAGATGTTGTGGATCGACCGAGGGACCTGTCGTCCCATTTGCTCTTTTGCCACGCGCGACGCCCCTGTTCCGTTTGATGCGGGCTGATACGCCCGACAACCGACCCGCGCCGGTGGCCGTGGCCATCCGGGCAGACACCGAGGCTCCCAAGCTTGTGTTTCCAATTGATTTCACTCTCGGTTTCATACGGTAACGGGGCGGACCGGTTACGCGCCTTCCCCGGCCGACCGCGATCCTGGTCGGATGCCGCCTGCCGGCACCTTATGCATTCCGAGAGTGTGCCACTGTCCAGGAAAGCGCCCAGACGACGCGTGCCGAGGGGGACGGCGCGATGCCGATGGCAAGACGCGAATGCGGCTGACGCCGGCCATATTCACGCGAGCGTTCCGCCGTCGCCAGCGACACCGACAGATTCTCATACGCGATTCGTGCGACTCCGCCTCCGAGCAGGACGGAATCGTTGCCGACGGTTTCCACCGCCAGATCGGGGTAGTTATGCACGAAGCGGGGGCGGAGCGTACCGGCGCCGCTCAGCCGCTCTTCCACTCGGACGGTACCCGCCGCGACCCGCGAAATCGAAATCTCGCGCCGGATGCCGAGCAGACGGTTCGCCGCCGTCAGTCGCGCGCCGTCCGCTCCGCGCGAAATATCCAGTTCGCCGGGTTCCGCCCGCAGCGCGCGATTGAAGAAGAAGCGCCGCCGCGGCGCGACGGGCCGATCCGGATCGGCAAGGCCATTGTGCGCGCCGCTCGAACGAAACCCGGCATCCGCGCGCGTGTACGAGGCAAGGCCCGGATCGATCAACACCTCGTCGGCTCCGCGATAGACGACGTAGGACAGCGAATCCTCGTGGGCGTGGGCGTGGATCGCGTCCGGATTGCGGAACGTGGACAGGAAGAAGGTGACCTCGCCGAAATCGAGCCGGACAAGATTGGACGGAATCCGCGCGGCCTCGGTCACGTTCTCACGCCCCGCCCGCCGGCGCCGGGCCGAGTCTCGCGGCCGCGCGCTCCATCGCGTCGATCAGTCGGCCGTCGCCATTGGGCACGGATTCGATCTGGTCGGCGAGCGCCCGGGAGGCGGCTTCGGCGGACGGCGCGCCTGGCGAACCGATCAGGCGCAGCAGCTCGTCCGGCGTGTGCCAGAAGGCGAACGCGTCCGGCGTTTCCGTCGCCGGGTTGCAATGGAAGAGCGCGGGCGAGAGATAGACGAGGGCCGGACGGCCAAGGGCCAGCGCCTCGTACGCGACCGAGCTCGCTCCGGTGATCACCGTGTCGGCGGCGAGGATGAGTCGATGCAGGTGGGCGTCGAAGATCCGCCATCTTCCGTCGGCCACGCCGGCAAGAGTTTCGGCCAGCTCGGCCTCGAGCCGAAGATGGTAGTGGAACTTGACCAGCAGGAAGATGTCGGAATGCGCCGCGGCGATTGCGCGCGCGGCACGCAACATCGGCCATGCCTCCTCCGGCAGCGCGGCGGTCGCCAGGAGCAGGTACCGATGCGGCGCGCCAAGCCCGAGCGCATGGCGGACCTCTTCGCGGGGTGGCGGTTCGCGGGCAAGCTCGGCGAGCCCGCCATACCGGGTCGCGCCCGCCTCCACCACGGCGTCGGCGCCGAGCGCGGCGGCGAAGATGCGGTAGGGCAGCCGCCCGTAGGCGGCGATCAGGTCGGGCGCCGGCGCCAGCCGCGCATCTCCCGCGGCGCGGCCACGGTGTCGCTCGCGGAGTTCCTCGCGGCGCAGAAGGCAGCCGATCTGCCCCGAGGTGAACACGCCCGTTTGCAGTCCGACCACCGGCAAACCATCCGGCACCGCCACCGCGAGCGCCCTTTCCATCGGCTGAAACTCGAACGGATGAATGACGAAGCGCGCGGACGGCAGCACCGGGAGCAGACGCGGCAAAGCACGCGCGATCAGGCGATTCACCGGCAGGCTCGGATCGAGCAGATTGAGGTCGGCGGCGTGAAGCACCAATTCGGCGACCTCGATTCCATCGAACGCAACGGCGCGCGCCGATTGGTCGCGCCGCCAACCGACATATCGCCGCCACAGTCCCGCGTCCGCCACCGCGACCGCCAAGTCAGTCGCCGTCGCGCGCGACTCGACGATCCGTATCCTTCGCCGCCGAAGCACCCGCCGCCAGGCGCCGGCATTGCGCAGCCAGGCCAGCGCGCTGCCCGACGTGATCGCCGCATAGGCGACGTCGAGGCCACGCGCTTCGAGCGCCTCCGGCAGATGGCCGTACATGCGCTCGCGCCACGCGCCGTCGCCCGCCTCCCACAGGACCGGAAACCGCGTGAACGCGATCGTCCTCGCGGTCTCCGTTCCCGCCCCGGAATCCAGGCTCCGCGCCACCAGTGCGCGGGCGAGCAGCCGGAGCGAGGCGAACAGGCGCAGGACCAGCAGGTACGGAATTCGCTGACGCCGCGGCGTCGGTCCGCTGGCGACGGCATCGAGCGCGCAGCCTTCGGCCGCGGCCACCCGCGCCGCCGCCCGCCGCATCGCGGCCGAAGGGTCGTACCAGACCGTCCGCTTGGGCCGCCAGCGCCGCAGGGCGAGGCGCAGCACGAGGAGCTGGTGCAGTTGGTGAATCAGCCAGCTGGTCTGCGGGCTGCGCTCGGACAGCGCGCCGAACCACCACCAGCTCAAGCCGCCTTCCCAGGTGGCGATGTCCATCAGCCCGGACTCGCGCGCCCAGCCGTCGAGCCAGCTCCCGTATCGCTGCTTGAGCAATTCGGCGGAGGCATCGCGCAGTTCGGGAAGCTCGTCGGGACAGCGCTCGCCGGGTTCGGGAACGCCGGCGAAGCGGATCACCCAGTCTCCGGCCGCGGGCGGCGGCGCCTCGGCCGCGGCGATCACGATCAGGCGATCCACGGCCCGAGCCTAGGCGAGCCGTCCGTTATGCGCGAACACGCGCAGCGGATCGGTGCCGATCCGTCCGACGATGGAATAGGCGCCGCCGGCCGCCCGCACCAGCGCGCAGCCGGCGGCCACGTCCCAGGCGAGAATTCCTTCCTCGCGATAGGCGTCGACGCGTCCCGACGCCACATAGGCGAGCGAAAGCGCGGCGCTGCCCAGCATGCGCACCTTGCGCCAGGGACGCAGGCCCTCGGCGAAGGCGGCAAGCCCGGCCGGAGAATAGTCCTGGCCGAGCGGAAGTCCGGTGGCGAGGACGGCGCGCTCGCGCGTGCCCACCGCCGACACCGCGATCGGGGCGTCGTTCAGCCACGCGCCCGCCCCGACGATGCCGTTGAACATCTCCCCGCGCGCGAAGTCGTACACCGCGCCGAGCACCGGAATTCCGGCGCGCACCAAGGCGACGGACACCGCGCACAAGTCTATCCCCTGCCGGTAGTTGATCGAACCGTCGAGCGGATCGATCACCCAGAACGGTGCGGCGGGATGCTCGGTGCCGCGCCAGGGAGACTCCTCGCTGAGGATCGGATGCTCGGGGAGCCGGTCGGCAAGGGCGCGCTGCGCCGCGGCGTCGGCGACCAGCTTGACATCGCGGCCGGACTCGCTCGCCGTCGCGCGCCACTCCGCGGCGTTCGCGGCCAGCAGCCCGCCGGCTTCGCGCGCGGCGGCGCAAGCGGTGGCGAGCAAGGCGCGGTCCGCTGCGATGTCTGCGGCTTCGGTGGCGGTCAAGTCGCGGCTTCGGTCCAGGAGTCGGGCCCAACCCCTCGTGGGTGCGCGCCGGAAACATACGACCCCCGACCGCGCAATTCCAGCGGTCGCGGGCCGATCCCGGGGAAGCCGCGAAAATCGGCGAGCTTGGCGCTTTTCTCCCGCGCGTGGTAAAGCTTGC
>JASHSH010000367.1 GCA_030040955.1 Rhodospirillales bacterium | reverse complement strand
CCGTCCTGCGAGAGCTGCCACGGCGCGGCCTCGAACTGGATCAAGATCCACAACGATTTCGGCGGCCCGGGCGTGAAGGAAGCCGACGAGAAGGCGGACCACAAGGCCAAGCGCATCGCCGACGCCATCGCCGCCGGCATGCGTCGCCCCGAGATGAAGTACGATCTCGCCGCCAACTGCTATGGCTGCCACGCGCTGGGCCGCGCCGATCTGGCCGGGGACGTGCTCGGCAAGATGATCGACGCCGGCCACCCGACCAACGACGAGTTCGAGTTCGTCGCCTTCAGCATGGGCCAGGTGAAGCATCGCTTCTATCCGCCCGACACGTCGGCGAACAAGGATCCGACGCCGCAGGAAGCCGCGGAATGGTACGCGATCGGTCAGGCGGCGGCGCTGGTCGCGGCCACCGAGGGCTTGGCCAAGAACGTGAACGACAAGTACAAGGCCGCGCAGCAGGCGCGCATCGACAAGGCCAAGGCGGTGCTCGGCAACATCCCGCAGGCGAAGGACCTGCTGGCCAAGCCGACGGCCGACGCCGGCCGCGCCTTCGCCGCGGCGATCAAGGGTCAGGATTTGACGAAGCTGGTCGGGACGCTTCCGGACAAGAGCACGTACAAGTGAATGGTGGGATGACGGGGGATCGGACGCGCCGGCGGAACGGGGCCGGCGACGCCGTAAGGGGTACCGCGAGGTACGCCCCGGGAGCCTGTCGCCGCCGATCGGGTTAGCCGGACCGGAGGGGACATGGCGTCGGACCGCCCGCATCGTTGGGACCAGCCCTTCGGCGAGGACATGACCGATGCCGACGTGGCCGAGCTGCGCAAGCGGCCCGGCGATGTCGGCGCGATCGACCCCAAGCAGTTTCCGCCGCACACGCCGCTCGACGGCATCCTGCGCAACGACGCGCGCATCATGCGCTATCGCGCCGGCGAGATCATCGTGCGCGAGGGCGACTACGGCAACTCGGCCTTCCTGGTCCTCGACGGCTCGGTCCGCGTCTTCCTCCAGGGCCTGTCCAAGGGCCAGCTCGGCCGCGAGGAGGGCGTGCGCAAGAGCTTCGGCCAGGCGCTCGCCCAGCTGTGGCGCAACCACCGCATTCCCGAGGAACGCGAAACCCGCGGCAACAGCGAATTCCGCACCACCGTGGCGCAGCGCCAGTCCGACACCACGCGCACCTTCTTGCAGGATTTCCCGGCGGTGATGGAGTCGCACAAATCCATCGAGCTGGCGCCCGGCCAGCTGTTCGGCGAGCTGGCCGCGCTCGGCCGCGTGCCGCGCACGGCCACCGTCGTGGCCGGCGGCGACGCCTCGCTGCTGGAGATCCGCTGGCAGGGGCTGCGCGAACTGCGCCGCTACGACACCAACTGGCGACGCCGCATCGACGAAACCTATCGCAACAACGCGTTGCGCTCGCATTTGCGCCTGGTGCCGATGTTCGCCCGGCTCGATCCGGAGACGCTCCAGCAGATCGTCGACGCCACCGAGTTCGAGACCTACGGCAGCTTCGATTGGCACGCCGGATACAAGCAGATGCGCGACACCGGCCGGCGCAGCGGCAGCCAGGAGCCGGTGATCGCCAGCCAGGGCGACTATGCCAACGGCATCCTGCTGGTCCGCGCCGGCTTCGCGCGCGTCTCGGTGAAGCTCGGCCACGGGTCGCGCACGCTGACCTATCTGGGCGCCGGCGACGAGTACGGTCTCTATGAGCTCTACCGCGCCTGGAAGGGCGAGGAGGAGACCGCGCTGGAGACCACGCTGACCGCGCTCGGCTATGTCGACGCGCTGCGCGTGCCCACGCACCTGCTCGAGCAGCACGTCTTCCCGCATATCACCACGCCGCCGATATCCCGCGCCGCCGGAATCGCGCATCGCGGGCTTGCCGAGGACGCCCGGATGGAATGGGCGATCGGCGAGCGCCTGATCAACGGCACCCAGGCGATGCTGATCGACCTAGACCGCTGCGTGCGCTGCGACGATTGCGTGCGCGCTTGCGCCTCGACCCACGACGGAAATCCGCGCTTCATCCGGCACGGCCGCACCTTCGACCATTGGATGGTGCCGAACGCCTGCATGCACTGCGCCGATCCGGTGTGCATGATCGGCTGCCCGACCGGGGCGATCTCGCGCGACATCGCCACCGGCACGGTGATGATCAACGACGACACGTGCATCGGCTGCGCCACTTGCGCCAATTCCTGCCCCTACGACAACATCCGCATGGTCGAAATCCGCGACGCGCATGGGGCGGTGCGCGTCGACAACGCCGGCGCGCCGATCGTCAAGGCCACCAAGTGCGATCTGTGCGCGACCAATCCCGGCGGACCGGCCTGCGTGCGCGCCTGTCCGCACGACGCCCTGTCCCGCGTCGACTTCCGGCACCTCGAGCAGATCGCGGAACGCGGCTGATGCGGCTACGCTCTCGCTCCGGAGCCACCCTGGTCGCGGCCGCGATCATATTGTTCGCGGCGGTGTTCTGGCGGACTCAGATGCTGCGCCTTCACCTGGGGCGCGCGACCGAACTGTCCGGCTGGTTCCTGTTCGTCACCGTGCTCGGCCTCGGCCTGCTGAACTGGCGCAAGAAGCTGTCGATGATCCCGCTCGGACGCGGCAGCACCTGGCTGGTGATCCACGTGGTCGGCGGCTTCCTCGCCATCGGATTCTTCTACGTGCACGGCCAGACCCTGTGGCCGCATGGCACCTATCATCAGGTGCTCACCGCGCTGTTCTACTTGGTCTGCCTCAGCGGCATCTTCGGCTACGTGCAGCAGCGGGTGCACGCGCACCGGCTGACCCAGCTCAACTACGAGATCATCTACGAGCGCATTCCGGCCGAAATCGCCGACCTGCGGCACAAGGCCGAGCAGGCGGTGCTCGAATGCACCGGCACCACCGGGAGCGACGCGCTGGCCCGGCACTATCTCGATTCGCTCGCCTGGTTCTTCCAGCGGCCGCGCTTCGTGCTCGGCTCGGTGCTGGGCGCGAACCAGGGCGAGCATTGGCTGCACCAGAAGCTGCTGGGCGTGGAACGCCACCTGACCGAGCCCGAGCTCCCGTTCCTCAATCGGCTGCGGCACCTCGGGCTGACCAAGACCCGGGTGGACCGCCACTACGCGTCCCAGACGCTTCTCAAACTTTGGCTGTTCGTGCACGTGCCGCTTGCCGCGGCGATGATCGTGGTGGCGATCTGGCACGTCCTCCTGGCCTACGCGTACACGCTGTAGGGCCGGCGCGATGGACCGCGACAGCTTCCGCTTCGACCACAGCCCGTACGAGCGGCCCAACCTGCACTTTCGCTGCGGCCGCGCGGCGCTGTGGGGAGTTCCCTGTCCGCGCGGTCCTTCCGCCAGTGGCGCGTGCGGCGGCGAGGTCGCCTGCTTTCCGGTCAAGCGCGACAGCCGCTGGGTCTGCCGCCGGCCCGACGCGCAAGGCGGGCGCTGTCCCGAGGGGCCGGAACCGGACGGCAGATGCGCGCACCGCATGCCCCCTTGCCAGCCGCAGACCACGACGCGGCGCAAGCGCGGAACGCTCACGCTGCTCGCGGTGCTCACCATCATCGGCCTGATCGGCGCCACGTTCCATTTCGATGCCAGCGCCTACCCGAATCTGAGCTCGCTCAATCCCGGTCCGCTCTCCGGCCTTCATGGGCGCTTCACCGCGGATCAGGGCTGCGCCTCGTGCCATGCCGCACACGGAAGGATCGGAAGCTGGCTGACCGCCCTGGCCTCGCCGTCGAGCCAGACCGAGTTGTGCAGCTCGTGTCACCAATTCAGCGGGCCGGCCACCGCTCCCCATAATTTCCAGGCTGCCTCGGCGCTCGCGCAGCACCAGTCCGCTGGTCCGACGCAGACCGCCTGCACCATGTGCCATCTGGAGCACCATGGCGACGTGCCCATGCTGCTGCGGACCGGCGACGGGGTATGCCAGACCTGCCACATGAAGAAGTTCACCGCCTTCGGCGTCGATCATCCGGAGTTCAGCGCGCAGTTCCCCTATGCCATCCGTACCGCGGTCGAGTTCGATCATACCGCGCATTTCGGCGCGCATTTCTCCGAACGCAAGACCAACGGGCCGGCGATCACCTGCATCAGCTGCCATCGCATCGACCAGGCGAGCCGCGTGGTGCCGCTGGCCGGCTTCGAGACCTGCGCCGCCTGCCACGGCGACGACATCGTCAAGCGCGACCTCACCGTCTTCACCATGCCCGAGTTGTCGATCGACGAGTTCGCCGCCATCGACCAGGGCGCGATCGCGGGAGCCTGCGGGCCGCGCTCGGCCGACGAGGACAAGGCCTACAAGGACGCCAAGGGCCTGATCGACTCGACCGACAAGAAGGCGAAGGACGACTTCCAATCGATCTCCGACCAGCCGCTGACCCCGCTCGGCAAATTGCTTACCGGCGCCGCGAAGAACGACATCGCCGATCTCGATCCGAAAGACCCGCCGGCGGCGGCCTTGGCCGACCTGATGCGCGACCTGGCGAAGGGCGGCGCCGCCGCGCTGGGCAAGGCCGCCGAGGCGAAGCTCGGCCAGGGCCGCGCCGCCGCGCTGTTCGCCGGCCTCACGCCCGACCTGGTCCGCCGCGCCGCCTGCGCTTGGTCATCGAACGCGGAGTTCAAGGTCGACGCGCCGCTGGGCGGCGGGTGGTACGCCGACGGGCTGTCGCTCAAATACCGCCCGGCCGGGCATGGCGACCCGGTGGTTCGGGCCTGGATCGATGCCGCGTTGGGCTCGCCGGCCGACGCCGCGTCCGGCGCGAACAAGGCCTGGCTCGCCGACCTGCGTGCGGCCGTGCTCGACCGCAAGAGCGGCCCGGGCGCCTGCGTGAAATGCCATGCGGTCAGCGATCCCGCCGCGACCGGCACCGACGAGGAAAAGCTGGCCAAGGCCGGCCCCGTGCTGGCGGTGAAATGGGACGATCAGATCGAGGCGGGCAGCGAGTACGTCAATTACACCCATCTGCCGCATATCAACCTGCTGGGGCCCGCGAAGGGCTGCGACGCCTGCCATGCCACCAACAAGGATGCGCATTACCCGCAGGCCTTCGATCAGGTGAACCCGCATCATTTCGAAAGCAATTTCAGTCCGATCCGTCGCGCTCAGTGCTCGGAATGCCACGCGCCCGCGCGGGTTCGTGATGACTGCATGACCTGCCACGAGTATCATCGCAACGCCGGTCTCAAGAAGATCATGATGGCTCAGCCGAATCAGGGATAGGGACACATGATGATCAAGCGCTACGGATACCCGGAAAGGTGGAGCGAATGGTCGGGCGCGCTGGCGGCGGCGCTGGGCGGCCTGGCGCTGCTGCTGAGCGCCTCGGCCCAGGCGGCCGATCCGCCCGCGCAGGCGCCGGCGAACGCCGCCAAGGATCCGCACGCGGCCCTCGCCGACAACCAGTTCCCCAGCGCCAAGGTGTGCAAGGCCTGCCACGAGCAGATCTACTGGGAGTGGGCCTCGTCGAACCATGCCTACGCGTCGATCTCGCCGATGTTCCACAAATTCGAGCAGGCGATCACCGACTTGAGCCAGGGCACGATCGGCGACTTCTGCGTGCGCTGCCACCAGGAGATAGGCACCGAACGGGGCGAGCCGCGGGAGGAGCCGCTGTGGAAGCGCAGCCCGGTCTCCAGCGAAGGCATCACCTGCATCACCTGCCACCGCGTCACCGAGGAATACGGCAAGGTCAACGGCGAGCGCACCGTCCAGCCGGGCACGATCAACCGGCCGATGTACGGGACCGCGGACAACTCGCATATCGGCGACGTGCTGAAGGACGCCGATTACTGGAAGGTTGACCCGACCGGAACCGCGCGCGGCGCCAAAATTCATGCCGGCGTGGTCCCGTTCCCGCAGCTCGGCGATGCCGAGTTCTGCGTCAGCTGCCACCAGGTGGCCGTGCATCCGGGCATCAAGCTCGAGGTGGTGTGGGACCAATACCGGGATTCGCCCGCCTTCGAGAAGGGAGTCATCTGCCAGGATTGCCACATGGGCAAGACCCCCGGCCGACCGGACGGGTACGCGATGGGTCCGGCCGCCGTGGTCAACGGCAAGGCGGTCGGCGACCCCAAGATTCACCACAACCACGCGTTCTACGGGCCGGGCTACCCGATCGCGCATCCGGGCATCTTTCCGCACAATCCGGACGGCGACAAATTCAAGTACACCGACTGGCTGAAGTTCGACTTCCGCGCCGGCTGGGGCACCGACTCGTTCGAGGATCTGGACGCCGACGCCGAGAAGGGGTTCGACGCCATCGACAAGGCGGTGAAGGCTGGCAACGCCGCCGCCGCGCAGAAGGGAATCGCGGCGCTGGATGACGTGGTGAAGGACAGCAAGAAGCCGAAGGCCGCCGAGGCGCAGAAGGCCTTGGTCGCGGCCGGCGAGGCCTTCAAGGCGAGCAAGGATTCCGCGCCCAAGGTGACGGAAGCGGAGAAGGCGCTGCGTGTCGCGCTCGGCTTCAACTTCCCGCCGGAATGGTCCGACCCGGACGACCGCGCCGACGCGGCCAAGGTGATCAAGTTCAATCTCGGCCTTTTGGCCAAGAAGCGGTCGCAGCGGTTGCAGGTGATGGAGAACGGTAGCCATGTGGATGGGCCGTTCTTCTCGTCGGCGCCCAAGGTCGGCGAGTCGCTGACCTTCTCCTACAAGGTCACCAACATCGACACCGGCCACAACCTGCCGTCGGGCTCGCTCGGCGCGCAGCCGGAGATCTGGTTCAACGTCGCCCTGGTCGATCCGGACGGAAAGACGGTATTCGAGTCGGGCTACGTCGACAGCATCGGCGACATGGCGGACATCCACAGCGCGGACGCGCTGAGCGGCAGGGTTCCGTTCGACAGCCAGCTGGTCAATTTGCAGACCAAGTTCCTGACGACGAATTTGAAAGGCACCGACCGGGAAATGTATCTCCCGATCAACTTCGATATCGATCAGCTGCCCTTCATCCGTCCCGCCACAGTGCCGACTTCGGTGCTCAACCATCCGCCCTTCGTGCGCATGGAGCAGCGCAGCATCCCGCCGCTCGGGGTGAAGACGGCGACCTACACGGCGCCGGCTTCCGCGATCTCGAAGCCGGGCACCTACAAGCTCGCCTTCCGGATGCGCAGCCGGGCGGAGCCGATCTACTTCATGCGCTTCGTGGGCGACACGCCCGAAATGGAAGAGGCGATGAACCAGTGGATGATCGATATCCATCCATACACGGTGCAATTCACCGTGAAGTGAGCCGGGACAGCGGGCGGAAGTCGGGGTAACGGGGATATTCGAAGGGGAAAGCAGGGTGGGGGACAAAAGGTGGGGAACCAACTGACGACCGCGCGCCGGCTGGGGCTGTATGCCTCGGCGCTGGCGATCTCCATCGCGACGGGTGTGGCGTGCCTGCGCACGGCGGCGGCGGATTCCTCCGCGCCGACCGACCAGACGCAGATGTCGCCCGAGGCGACGCCGACCCAGAACAGCTCGACCGTCTTCAAGCCGGACCCCAATTACGCCGAGCAGGCCTATGACCCGAACGCGCAGCTGCAGATCTATGGCGGCAAGAACGCGGTGATGTCGCCGCGGCCGCTGTTCGAGCTGGGACGGCCGCTGTATCAGGAAGGCCTGTTCGATCCCGGCCTCGACTATGTCGGCGAGAAGAATCTGCTGTTCCCGGGCGCCGAGGCGTTTGGCGACTTCCGCAACGCGGTGGCTTGGAACGACAACGGCAAGGAAAAGCAAATCGGAGACATCGCCAGCCGCGTCGATCTCGACGTCGACCTGAACTTCACCGCGACCGAGCGGCTGCACGCCTTCTTCGAGCCGATCACCCGGCATAATGTGTTCGCCAATTACCAGGCATTCGGACCGGACGCCGACCACCAGACCCAGTTCGACCCGAATCTGATCCCGCAGGATCTGTTCTTCGAGGGCGACGGGGGCTCCATCTATTCGGGACTGACCGACAAGTTCGCGAATTTCGACTTTCCGTTCGCGGTCGGCCTGGTTCCGATGCTGTTCCAGAACGGCATCTGGATGAACGACGCGATCGCCGGCGGCGCCTTCACCATACCGGCGCGCAACAGCCCCGAGCTCGGCATCAGCAACATGGACACGACCTTCTTCGCCGGTTTCGACAAGGTCCAGTCCGACGCCTTCAAGAACAGGGACGGCAGCATCGCCGACGACAACACCCATGTGTACGGCTTCAACAACTTCATCGAGACGATGGAGGGGTATTGGGAGGCCGGCTTCGGCTACGTGCAGGGCGTCGATCGGTTCAACGGCGAGGGATTCGCCAGCGCCACCGCGGCCTATACGCATCGCTACAGCGACCTGATCTCGAACAGCGTGCGCGCGATCTGGGATTTCGGCCAGTCGGAACCCGATGACGAGCCGAAGACCGCCGACGGCGTGGTCTTCCTGATCGAGAACTCGTTCATCACCGAGCATCCGGACACGCTGGTGCCGTACATGAACCTGTTCGCCGGCTTCAACAAGCCGGCCCCGCTGGCCATCGCGCCCGCCAACAACCTGCTGACCAACACCGGCATCAACTTCCAGACCGACGGGCTGACCGGATTTCCCAAGCTCGACGACACCGCGCACAACACTTACGGTGGCGCGCTGGGCACCGAATACCTGTTCAACTACGATCGCCAGCTGGTATTCGAGGTCGCCAGCGTGCGCGTGATGGGCAGCGCGGTCGGCCGCCCCGCGCCGGGCGACGAGACGGCGCTGGGCAGTCAGTTCCAGCAGCCGCTGTCAAAGGACTGGATTCTCGAGCTCGACGCGATGTACGGACATATCGACAATTCGAAGAACATCGGCGGCGCGCGCGCCGAGCTGCGGCTGAAGTTCTGACGGAAGGGCATCGGCATGGTCGACAATATCGTCGAAATCGCCTCCATCCTCGTCCTGCTGTTGATCGCTAGCTATGTGGGGACCCTGGTGCTGGGCAACCTTCGCTTGGCGCGGGCCGCGACGGGCGGCGTCGAGGCCGAGCGCAAGCTTCTCGACGTACGCGTCGCGGGTCTGGTTCAGCAGCAGCTGCTCGAACGCGAACGCGTGGAATCGAAATGGAACGGCTTCCGCAAGTTCGAGGTGTGGAAGAAGATCGAGGAGGGCGGCGGCATTTGCTCGTTCTATTTGCGGCCGCACGACAAGAAGAAGCTGCCACCGTTCCATCCGGGGCAATATCTGACGTTCCGCCTGCAGCTGCCGAACGACAAGCAGGCGACCACGATCCGCTGCTATTCGCTATCGGATTCCGCGAATCAGGAATTCTACCGGGTCTCGATCAAGCGCAATCCGCCGCCGCGCGATGCCGCCAAGGCGAACCTCGCCGCTTCGGTGTCCAACTTCTTCCACGATCAGATCAACTTCGGCGCCATCCTCGATGTCAAGGCGCCGGCCGGAGGATTCTGGCTCGATCTTACCCATCACACCCCGATCGTGCTGATCGGCGGCGGCGTGGGGGTCACGCCGGTGCTCAGCATGCTGAACGCCGTGGCGGCCAGCCATTCCACCCGCGAGGTCTGGTTCTTCTACGGCGTGCGCAACAAGGCCGAGCACATCATGCGCGAGCACTTCGCGATGATGGAGCGCGAATACCCGAACTTCCACATCAATATCTGCTACTCCGAGCCCACCAAGGACTGCGTGGCCGGAGTGGACTACCAGCATGCGGAGCGCGTCAGCGTCGAGCTGTTCAAGAAGGTCCTTCCGTCCAACAACTATCACTTCTACCTGTGCGGCCCGCCGCCGATGATGACCTCGCTCTACGAGGATCTCACTGCCTGGGGCGTACCCGAGGAGGCGGTTCATTTCGAGGCGTTCGGGCCGGCCACCATCAAGAAGGTGGCGGCGCAGCAGGCCGCCCCGGCGACCACCGAGGCGGGCGCGGCGATCTCGGTGACCTTCGCCACCAGCGGCAAGGTTGTGCCCTGGGACGGCAAGGTCGCCTCGCTGCTCGAGCTCGCCGAATCGAACGGGGTCAGCATCGCCAGCGGCTGCCGGGCGGGCAATTGCGGCACCTGCGTGACCGCGATCAAGAGCGGCGACGTTCGCTATATCCGCGAACCGGGCGAGAAGCCGGAGGCCGGCTCCTGCCTGACCTGCATCAGCGTTCCAAAGGTGGACCTGGTGCTCAACGCCTGACCGGCGCAATAGTCTCCCAGGGTCGATCCGGATCTGGCCCGCGGGGCCGGAGACGCGGAATTTTCGCTGGCGCCCTCCCCATCCGCGTGATTGACTGTCTCTACCGATAGTTGTTCAGGTGCGGCGAGGAGCATAGGGCGCCGCGCGCGGCACGCGAGTCGGGACGCGCCGGACTCCGACGCCCCTCGCGCACCCTTCGCAAGGGGGCCAGCATGCCGAACATCGTCCGCATTCCGATTACCAACACGATCAACGACGGCGACTACACGGCCGAGATCATCGTCGGCGCCAAAAAGACAAAGGTCGCGGTCGTTCTCGATACAGGTAGCAGCAGCCTCGCGGTCGAAAGCAAGATATTCGACCCGACCGGCGACGCGGCGACCAAGACGACCAATGTCGCGCAGGCGATTCCATACGGCTCGGGGAGCTGGGTGGGCGCGGTAGTGGATACGCAGGTCGCGCTGTCGGACGCCGTGACGCTGAGCAACGTCAACCTCTCGGTGGTCTACACCGAGTTGAGGGGAGTATTCGGCGGAGCGCACGGCATCTTCGGCCTGGCCTACCAGCCGCTGAACAGTTCCTATCTCATGCCAGCGAACACCTGGACGAACAAATACCCCCATGCTCGCGTCGTCTCCGGCGAGGAGCACGATCTCGATCCCTATTTCGATCAGCTTGAGAACGCCGGCATCGTCAGCAATATCTTTGCCTTCCGCACCAAGCGCTCGATGGTGAGCCACGCCACCGACGATCCGGCCGGCGATCCGTTGAACCAGGGTTATTTCCTGCTCGGCGGAGGGCCGGAGGCGGACGATCTGTACAGCGGCGCATTCGTCGACGTGGCCATCCTGCACGACAAATGGTACAGCGCCAACTTGATCGCCGCGCGCGTAGGCGACCAGGCCCCGGTCAAGGCCCTGCCGCTTCCTCCCGGCAGCAATTGGGACGCAACCTCGGTGATCGACAACGGCACCAACTCCCTGTTCCTCGATCAGACGCTGTTCGACGGATTGATGACCGCGTTCGGCAAGATCGATCCCAGCTTCCCCGACTTGCTGCGGCAGTACTCGCAGAATAGCGCGCAGACCTGCGATCAGGGGCAGATCGACCTCGCCAAATGGCCGCCGATCACATTCACGTTGCAGGGGATCGACGGAAGTCCGTGCGATCTCACGGTCGGTCCGAAGAGCTACTGGCAGTTCGACGTCACGCAAAAAGGCCGGGCGATGGCCTGCATCGTCGGCGACGGGAACAGTTCTGGCGGCGAGTCGATTCTGGGTCTGCCGCTGCTCGCCGAATATTACACCGTGTTCGACCGCAACCTGAACGGAGGTCGCGGCGCGGTCCGCTTCGCCAAGCCGAAGTGACGAAGGGCGGCGCGCTGGTGCGAGTTTCCGCATGGGCCGGGTACGGGGCCATTGGACTCCCGCCCGGCCCTGACGCGGGTTGAAGGATTTGGGTCCGGGCGATAGTCTCGCGGCCGGTCGTCGAATCCGCTCCCGCACCGCCGCGATGCCAAGCGCCATCCGCCCGGACGCCATATCCCATGTTCGCTGAACTGGGCCATTACGCGCTGATCCTTGCGCTGTTCGTCGCCGTCCTTCAGGCGAGCGCGCCGCTCGCCGGCGCCGCGCGGGGCCAGCTCGCCCTTATGGAGATCGGACGCAGCGCCGCCCTGGTGCAGCTCGTTCTCATCGCGCTTGCCTTCGCCGCGCTGATTCACGCTTACGTCACCTCGGATTTCTCCGTGGTGAACGTCGTCGAGAACAGCCATTCCGACAAGCCGCTGCTCTACAAGATCACCGGCGTGTGGGGCAACCACGAAGGATCGATGATCCTGTGGGTTTTCATGCTGGCCGTGTGCGGCGCGGCCGTCGCGCTGTTCGGCGACAATCTGCCGCCGCCCTTGCGCGCGCGGGTGCTTGCCGTCCAGGGGATGATCGGAACCGGATTTCTGCTGTTCATCCTGCTCACTTCGAATCCGTTCTTGCGCGCGGTGCCCGCGCCGGCCAACGGCCAGGGGCTGAACCCCGTGCTCCAAGATCCGGGCCTCGCCTTCCACCCGCCGTTCCTCTATCTCGGCTACGTCGGCTTCTCGGTTTCCTTCGCCTTCGCCGTGGCGGCGCTGATCGAGGGACGGGTCGACGCGGCCTGGGGGCGCTGGGTACGGCCCTGGGCGCTCGCCTCGTGGTGCGCGCTCGCGGTCGGTATCGCGATGGGCTCGTGGT
>JASHSH010000366.1 GCA_030040955.1 Rhodospirillales bacterium | reverse complement strand
ACGCGAAGGGCGAGCTGATCACGCTCTCCGAGGCCACCGTGAAGGCCGCGGTGCGCGGTGAGACGCTGATGACGGTGGCGGAGGGCAACGGACCCGTCAGCGCGCTCGACGCGGCGCTGCGCAAGATACTCACGCCGGCCTACCCGCGCCTCGCCGAGCTGCACCTGGTCGACTACAAGGTGCGCATCCTCGATCCCCAGGCCGGCACCGGCGCGGCCACCCGTGTCATCATCGAGAGCGCGGACCGCCGCGGCGAGCGCTGGTCGACCGTCGGGGTCTCGACCAACGTGATCGACGCCTCGTACAACGCCCTTCACGACAGCATCACTTACATGCTGCTGCGCGAGGCCGCCGAGGCCTGATGGCCGCGCCCGCGCCGTCGGTCATCCTGGTCCGGCCGCAGCTATCGGAGAATATCGGCACCACGGCGCGCGCAATGATGAATTGCGCGCTCGGCGATCTGCGCCTGGTCGCGCCGCGCCAGGACTGGCTGTCGGCCAAGGCGGTGGCGTCGGCGAGCGGAGCGGAGGCACTGCTGGAAGCTGCGCGCACTTTCGCCAGCACCGAGGAGGCGATCGCGGACCTCCGCCGCGTCTACGCCACCACCGGGCGCAACCGCTTCATGGTCAAGCCGGTGATGACCCCGCGCGCCGCGGCGGCCGAGCTGCGCGGCCACGCACGGGCCGGCCTGCCGACGGGGATCTTGTTCGGACCCGAGCGCACCGGGCTGGAAAACGACGACGTCGCGCTCGCCGACGCCGTCATCATGGCGCCTTTGAACCCGCGCTTCTCCTCGCTGAACCTCGCCCAATCGGTGCTGGTGGTGGCCTATGAGTGGTTCCAGGCCGCCGATCCCGCGATCCCGCCCGCCTCCATGACCAAGGGCGCGGCGCCGCCCGCGACCAAGGAGGCGCTGCTCGGCTTCTTCGACCATCTGGAGCGCGAGTTGGACGGCTGCGGCTTCTTCCGCGTGGCCGAGAAGCGCCCGGGCATGGTGCGCAATATCCGCAACATGTTCGAGCGCGCCGACCTCACCATGCAGGAGGTGCGCACCCTGCACGGGATCGTGCACGAGCTGGTCACGGCGCGGAGGAAGAAGGAGGGCGGGTAAACCGCTCGCGGCAGGATACTGCTTCGGTTTGCCTCTCCTCCGAGACATTTTCCGCCTCATCCTTGTAACTTGAGTTCGACCGCATCGGATAGGATCAGCGCTGCGGTGGCGAAGGGGAGGCGAAAAGTTCCTCAGGACGAGGCAAACCCAAAAATTGCCGCCCACCCAATGCGCTTGACTCCGCGCCCTTCGTCGCCATAATCCGCGCCTTCATTTCCGAGAACGCGGGCCGGTAGCCAATCCGCGCCCCGCCGCCCAAGGCGAAATCCCGCGGGCGGCCTATCGGGACAGTTCAACCAACGGGGACAAGGATTCCCATGACCAAGCGCGCCGAATCGAAGTTCAAGATCAACCGCCGCCTCGGGGTCAATCTCTGGGGCCGCAACAAAAGCCCGCTCAACCGCAACCACGAACACCCGCCGGGCCAGCACGGGCAGCGGCGCAAGAAGCCGTCGGACTTCGGCACCCAGCTGATGGCCAAGCAGCGGCTGAAGGGCTATTACGGCAATATCGGCGAGCGCCAGTTCCGCAAGCTCTATCAGGAGGCGGTGCGCCGCCGCGGCGACACCTCGGAGAACCTGGTCGAGCTGCTCGAGCGCCGGCTCGACGCGGTGATCTACCGCATGAAGCTGGCGCCCACGCCCTTCGCCGCGCGCCAGCTGGTCAGCCACGGACATGTCACGGTCGACGGCAAGCGCGTCACCATCCCCTCATTCCAGGTGAAGGACAATGCCGCGGTCGCGATCAAGGAAAAGTCGCGCGACATGGCGCTGATCCTGGAGGCCGCGCAATCCGCCGAGCGCGACGTGCCCGACTATCTCCACATCGACCACAAGGAGATGAAGGGAACCTTCGTGCGCGCGCCCAAGCTCGCCGACGTGCCCTATCCGGTGCAGATGGACCCGCACCTGGTCGTCGAATTCTATTCGCGGTGAGTTGCGGGCCGACCCACCTACATTGCCTCCCCCTTCGCGGGGAGGGTCGAGGCGGGAGCGGATCGATTGATACGCGGCGCCGGTCCTAGGCCAGCACGCCCTTCTCGCGCAGCAAGCCGGCCAGCTCGCCGGTCTGATGCATCTCGCGCACGATGTCGCAGCCGCCGACGAACTCGCCCTTCACATAGAGCTGCGGGATGGTCGGCCAGTTGGTGAATTCCTTGATCCCGTCGCGCAGGCTGGGATCGACGAGGACGTCGATGCCCTTGAACTTGACCCCGCTGTCGCTGAGGATTTTCACGACCGCGGCCGAGAATCCGCACTGCGGGAACATCGGCGTGCCCTTCATGTAGAGCACCACGGGATTTTCGCTGATATCCTGCTGGATGCGGTCGAAGACGGGGTTGCCGCTCATGGCGCCTCGGGGGTTCGGTTGCGGAAGCGTGACACGCCTCCCGGTCCTCCGCCATATGGCCCCGAAATTGGGCGATGTCAACGGGCTTCGGCACGGGCCGGGCGTCGCGGCAGGGGGTCAGAAACTCCCGGCGATGGGCACCAGCTTGGCCTCCGCGCTCTTGGTCTTGTTGAGCGGCGTGAAGGTGAGATCGGCCCCGTCCGCCGCAACAGTCACGCTCACCTCGGCGATCCCGATCGAGAAGCGGAGCACGTCGCCGGTGCGGGTGGCGGACAGGTTCGGATTTACGCCGCACTTGCCCTTGCCGACCAGTCCGTCGCACCAGCCGAAATCGATCTTGGCGACGCCGCCGGCCGAGCGATCGACCACGGCGACCTCCTCGCCGCCCGATGCGGTGTAGCCGAACCAGGCGGGCGCGCCGCCCGGCTTCAAGCCGGAGCGCGCCAGGAACCAGCCCACCTCGTCGCGGTAGCAATGGAAATCGCCCGGTTTGGGCGAGCGGTCGGGGTCGAGGAACCAGGTCGCGCATTCGCCGTAGGGGATGAATTCGGCCGAATAGCCGCCGCCATGGCCGTGCACTTGGCGGTCGACCAGCAGGAACGGGATCGACTTGGCGGCGAGCAGCTCGCGCACATGCGGCGCGCGGTCGATGTTCAGCGCGAGTTCGTCGTCGGGGGCGAGCACGAGAACCGCGCGCGACGCTTTCAGATCCTCGACCTGCGTATAGGTATTGTGCTCGATCGAGCTCGACGAGCGGTCGGTCGGCGCGCGCCCGGCCATCACCTCCTGGCCGATGCTGGGCGCCATCGCGATCACCGCGTAGGCGGGGAAGTCGTCGTCCGCGCGCAGCGCGATCGCGCC
>JASHSH010000365.1 GCA_030040955.1 Rhodospirillales bacterium | reverse complement strand
TCCTCGATGATCATCGAGGTGCCGTTGGGGCGCGCGCCGCCCGCCGATGGGATCAACCCCTTGCGCACGTTCCAGAGCAGCGCGGCCTCGGCCGCATCGGTCGTGAAAGCGAGCGCGTCCAGCATCTCGCAGGACGCAAGCGCGCGCGCCACCGATTCCCGGTTGGCGCCGAGCGCCGCCGGCGATTCCGCGCGCGTCTCGATCAGCAGCGCCGCCGCCTCGTCGGGCAGGTCGCGCACCCGCTCGGGCACGCCGGGCTTGCCCTCGACCGAGCGCAGGCTCGCCCGGTCGAACAACTCGACCGCCGCCACCGGCTCCTTCTCCAGCGCCATCACCGCCCGGCTGGCGGCGACGATGTCGGCGAAGAACAGCAGCGCGGTGGCCTTGTGCGCATGCTCGGGCACGGTGCGGTAGACCACTTCGGAGACGAAGCCGAGCGTACCCTCGGAGCCGACCATCAGATGGGCGAGGATGTCGATCGGATCGGCGTAGTCGACCAGCGCGTTGATGCTGTAGCCGGTGGTGCATTTGATGCGGAACTTGTGCCGGATGCGGGCGGCGAACTCGTCGTCGGCGCGCACGTCGCGGGCGAGCGCGTCGATCTCGTTCAGGAGCCCCGAATGGCTCTGGCGGAACACCGCGCGGCTGGTCTCGTCGCCGGTGTCGAGCACCGTGCCGTCGGTCAGCATGAAGCGCAGCGCTTCCATCGTGTGGTAGGTGTTTTGGGCCACGCCGCAGCACATGCCGCTCGAATTGTTCGACACGATGCCGCCGATCTTGCAGGCGTCGATCGAGGCCGGGTCGGGGCCGATCTTGCGGCCATAGGGCGCGAGCCGGCGATTGGCCTCGGCGCCGATCATGCCGGGGCGCACCCGCAGCCGGTCGCCGCCCGCCTCCACCGCGGCCCAGTTCCATTTGTCGCCGAGCACGGCGAGGACGGAGTCGCTCAGCGCCTGGCCGGACAGGCTCGTTCCCGCCGCGCGGAAGGTGAGCGGAACGCCGAACGCCCGGCAGGTCTCCAGCACCAGGCGGACATCCTCTTCGCTCTCCACCACGACGACGATCTTGGGCACCAGCCGGTAGAGGCTCGCATCGGTCCCCCACGTCATCAGGCGCAGCGGATCGGTCACGATGCGCTCGGGCGGCAGATGGTCGGCGAGCCGTTGGGCGATGTGGTCGTAGGGCGGCGGTGCCATGGACTTTTGCGTCGGCGCGGTCCCCATCATAATGCGCGATAATTCAAACACCGGCCAGGGATCGGAGGGAGGCGAATGCCGGAGCGCCCAGCGGCGGTCTACTATTTCGGCACCTGCCTGGCGGATCTGTTCTTTCCCGAGGCCGGCATGGCCGGCATCCGGCTACTGCGGGCGCAGGGCGTCGAAGTCATCTATCCCCGCGGCCAGAGCTGCTGTGGGCAGCCGGCCTACAGCGCGGGCCGGACCGAAGAGGCGAGGCGGGTCGCGACGGCGCAGCTCGGCCTGTTCCCGCGCGACCTTCCGATCGTCGTCCCCTCCGGCTCCTGCGCCGGCATGATGCGCGCGCACTACCACGCGCTGTTCGCCGGCACGCAAGATGCGGCGGCGGCGGATCGGGTCGCGGCCCGGGTCATCGAGCTCACCCAGTTCCTGGTCGACGTGATCGGGCTGAAGCCGCGCGATCTCGGTCCGCCGATCACCGTCGCGTGGCATGGCTCGTGCCACGCGATGCGCCTGATGGGCGTCGGCGACCAGCCCAAGCTTCTGTTGCGCGAACTCGCCAATGTGACCCTGGTCGAGGTCGCGCGCGAGCGCGAATGCTGCGGATTCGGCGGCGTGTTCTCGGTGCGTCAGCCCGAGATTTCGAGCGCGATGGCGACCGACAAGGCCGATGCGGTGGTCGCCACCGGGGCGGAGGCGCTGATCTCCGGCGACTGCGGCTGCCTGCTCAATATCGGCGGCGTCCTCGCCAAGCGTGGCGAACGGGTGCGCCCCATGCACATCGCCGAATTCCTGTGGGAGCGGACGCGTGGCGACGGCTGAATTCCGCGTCTCGGCGCGAAAGGCCCTGGCCGATCCCGAACTGCGGGCCAACTTCCGCCGCGCCATGGACGGGCTGATGAGCCGCCGCGCCGATCTGTTCGCCCGGGCGGGCGACTGGGCCGGTCTGCGCGCCCTCGGCGCCGCCGCCCGCCTTCGCGCGCTGGCCCGGCTTCCCGAGCTGCTCGAGCGCCTCGAGGCCAAACTGGTCGAGCGTGGCGTGCGCGTCCATTGGGCGGAGACGGTGGAGCAGGGCAATGCCATCGTCGGCGATATCCTGCGCCGGCGCGGCGCGCGCCTGGTGGTCAAGGGCAAGTCGATGGTCTCCGAGGAGATGCATCTCAACCACTTCCTCGAGGGCGAAGGCATCGAGGTGCTGGAGGCGGATCTCGGCGAATACATCATCCAGCTCGACCACGAGACGCCCTCGCACATCATCATGCCGGCGATCCACAAGAACCGGCGCCAGATCGCCAAGCTGTTCTTCGAGCGGATCAAGGGGGCGCGCTATTCCGAGGAGGTGGACGAGCTGACGGCGCTGGCGCGCGCCGTGCTGCGCGAGAAGTTCGAGCGGGCGGATGCCGGCATCAGCGGGGTGAATTTCGCCGTCGCCGAAACCGGCACGCTGGTGCTGGTCGAGAACGAGGGCAACGGGCGGCTGTGCACCACGGTTCCGCCGGTCCATATCGCGCTGATGGGCATCGAAAAGGTGATCGAGCGGCTCGACCAGGTGCCCGCGTTGCTCGCGCTGCTCACCCGCTCCGCCACCGGCCAGCCGATCACCGGCTACGTCAACATGATCACCGGTCCGCGGCGCGCGGGAGAGAAGGACGGGCCCGACGAGATGCACCTCGTGATCCTCGACAACGGGCGCACCCGCGTCTACGCCGATGCCGAGCTGCGCGACGTGCTGCGCTGCATCCGCTGCGGGGCCTGCATGAACCATTGCCCCGTCTATACGCGGGTGGGCGGCCACGCCTATCCCGGCACCTATCCGGGACCGATCGGCAAGATCCTGATGCCGCAGATGCTGGGACTGGAGAAGGTGGGCGATCTGCCGCATGCCTCCGCGTTGTGCGAGGCCTGCACCGAAATCTGCCCGGTGGCGATCCCCATCGGCGACATCTTGGTGCGGCTGCGCCGCGAGGGCACGCGGGCGGACAGCCGCGCGGTGCAGGGCGCGGGAGCGCGGCGAAGCGCGTTCGAGTCGCTCGTCTGGTCGGCCTGGGCCGCGATCTACGCCACGCCGGTTCTGTATCGCCCGATGGTCTGGACGCTCACCCGTCTGGGCGGGCTGCTGCCGCGAGGGCTCCCCGGATTGCGCGATTGGATGCGGGTGCGCGCGCGGCCCCGATTCGCCCGGCGGAGCCTGCACGAGCTGGCGCGCCGCGCGGGGTTGCCCGATGCCTGACGCGCGCTCCGCCATTCTCACCCGGCTTCGAGCCGGGGCGCCCGCGACCGTCACGCCGCCGGACGAGGATTTCGCCCCGGTCGCCGGAATCGGCATGGGCGGGGAGGAACGGCTCGCCCGCCTGCGTCGCGCCATGGAGGCGGTGCATACCGAATTCCTGGACGCGCGCGGAGCGGACTGGGTGCCGGCGATTCATGCCTGGATGGTTGCGCAATCGCTGCCCTCGCTGATCCTGGCGCCCCGGACCGAACCGGGCCGGCGCATCGCCGAGCGCTGGCCGGGATTGGGCGCGGGTCCGCGTCTGATCCCCTACGACCGGCCGTTGGCGGAGTGGAAGGCCGCGCTGTTCGCGGAGAACGGCGCCGGGCTGACCGCGACGCTCGGCGGCATCGCCGCCACCGGCAGCCTGATCCTCATTCCCTCGGCCGACGAGCCGCGCACGCTCTCGCTCGTGCCGCCGGTGCACATCGCCCTGCTCGAAGTGGCGCGCATCTACGACACGATGTGGCAGGCGATGCGCGAGCAGGAATGGTCGCGCGCGATGCCCACCAATCTGCTGCTGATCTCGGGCCCGTCGAAGACGGCCGACATCGAGCAGACGCTCGCCTACGGCGTCCACGGGCCGAAGCGGCTGCTGGTCGTGCTGGTCTAGCCGGCGGCGGGCGAGGGGGACGTCGCGGGCGCCTTCACGCCCTTGATCTCGCCGGTGCGGGCGCGGCGGCGGTAGCCCTCCAGCAGGCGCCAGCGCATCACCGGAACGTGCGCCACCACGTCGGGGTCGGTCAGGTAGACATGCGAGGGGCCGAGCGCGCGGATGCGCGCCGAGCCGTTGAACTCGGGGACCGTGTCCTCCTCGCCGAAGAAGTCGCCGGGCAGCAGCGTGTCGACCACCCGCTTGCCGATGGAGAGCTCGAGCTTGCCCTCCTTGAGGAAGGCGAGCCGGCCGCCGGTGTCCACCGTCTCCTCGGCCGCGTAGCTGCGCTCCGACATGGTGCGCGCGACCCGGTTCAGGTTGGACTGGGTGAGCGCCTCGGAGCACACCCAGGTCGAGCGGAGGAAGTCGCGCCTTGCGTCGATCGCCATCACCTCCTCGACCAGGCCGTTGCGCTCGGCGAACTGGCGGAACAGCTCGCTGGAGATCTTCAGCGCCTGCACGAAGCTCGCCGCGCGGTAGGTCTTGTTGGCTTGGCCGCTTTGGATCGCGGCGGCGTCGCCGATCAGCGCGCCGGCGGAAAGCTGCCCGTTCACCGGCGAGCCCTCGCGGAACATGTCGACCATGCCGGTGACCACCAGGAACATGTGGGTCACCGCCTGACCCTGGCGCATCAGGATGGTCTCGGGATTGTAGATGACGAGGGGGCTGTTGAGCAGCATGCGCACGTCGTGATGCGGCGCGAACGGGAAGCAGGTGCGCAACCCCTCGAACGCATTGCGCCAGGCAAAATGATTGTCGCCCGGAATGATGACGTCGACCGAGCCGAACGGCGCGCCGGAGCCGATCTCCTTCTCGGCCACGGTCAGCTCGCGCGAAGTGTGCGCCAGCACGATCTTGTCGGACTGGTCGCCGACGAAATCCTCGACCACCCCGTGGATCAGCCCGCCGCCGATATCGATCTTCTTCAGATTGGTCGGCACCGAATAGTCGGAGGCGACCTTGTCGTAGAAGCTCTTGGCGATGCCCGGCTTCTCGTTGGTCGCCTGCATCCCGGCCAGCACCTTGAGCGAGACCAGGTCGGCGAGATGCGCATAGCTGCGGTAGCTGCCCTCCCAGGGCGCGCGGAACAGGTAGCAGCTGGTCTCCACCGGATGCGGCGAGAGGATCGGCTTCACCTCGAGGCCGTCGATGTTGTTCCATTGGTCGGACTCGAGATCGTGCGGCTCGAAGCAGTGCGAGAACACCTCGTCGTCGGTCGCCATCAACGCGGCGAACTTCTTGGTGACCGAGGCGCGCACCAGGGGCGTGGCGTAATACTTGATGCGCCGGTCGGCGTGCAGCAGGGCGGTCAACCCGGCGAAATGGTCGTCGTGGCAGTGGGTGTGGAACAACCCGTCCAGCTCGTTCACGCTGATGCCGAGCGCGGTGAGGTTGTGGTGAAGATTCGGTCCCGCGTCGATCAGGTACACGCGGCCCTGGAACATCACCATGCTGCTCATGCAGGGCCGGTTGGGGTCCCAGCCGTCGCCGTCGCCGCTGTGGACCACGGCGAAATATTCGCGGTCGATGCTGTATTTGCCGAGCGTGTAGGGCGCTGGATAGTGCTGCTCGTCGGGCAGGTTGAGATCGACGATGACGGACTCGTCGCCGAGCGAGATCTGGAACAGATTGAGCGCGATGCGGCGAAATTCGAGCCCGCCGCGCACGGTCACCGGATCGCGGCCGAGATGGAGGGTATCGAGCAGCTGCTCGGGCGGCAAAATCCTGCCGAAGGCGAAGCGCAGCTTCATGCGCATCAGCTCTTCCGCCTGCGCGCGATCGGCGCCAGCGGCCATCATCTCCTCGACGCTGGTCAGTCCGTAATTGCCGCGGTGGATGTAGCGCATCTGCGTCTCGACCTGCTCGCGCAGGCCGATGAGCAGCGGCTTCTGGCCCTTGTTGTTCGGATGCCCGGGCAGCAGCATGCCCTGGAGGTAGAGCATCTGGAGAACGGGGAATTCGGCCAGGTTGCAGAACATGCCGTTCTGCAACGTCACGTCGGACAGCAGAATCGCGTTCGGCCCGGTCTCGAAGCGCACCCCGCTGGCCTCGGCCTCCACGATCAGGCCGCGGCGCATGAGGTGTTTCACCACGTCGCCGGGACAGCCGCAGAGGATGGAGAGACCGACTTCGGGCGCTTCGACCAGGCTAACCCCGGTCGTGACATGAAACTTTCTCAGCCGCGCCATACGCGACGACTCACGTTCACCTTTGGTTCGCGCCCGCCCCCACGGTGGGCCGCGCCCTACCTCCGACCGAATAATAGGTCAGGCGGACAGAGCCGCCAAGCGGCACCGCGGCGGGCGCCAGGGGCCGGGCTGGCGGACGAGTGTCAGTAGATGCCCTTGGCGTTCAGGAAGGAGGCGGTGCGCCGGTCGTCCGCCACGATATGGCCGACCACCCATTCGGCGAGCTGGGCGGCCAATTCGCCGGCGGATTCCGGGCCTCGGCCCCGGTAGCGGCGCTCGAGCTCCGATATCTGCTCGAGCAGCCTCGCATGCTTGACCCGATGCTCGCCGAGCCAGGATGCGCCGGTCGCCTCCAGCAGCCGCTCCTCCTCGCCGAAATGGAAGCTCGCATAGCCGAACAGGTCCTCGAAGGCGTGATCGACATCGGCGCGGCCGTCGCCGCAGGCGATCGCCTCGACCGCGGCATTGGCCCGCATGATGAGATTGCGGTGATGATGGTCGAAGCGCTGGACGTTCACGCCGTACTCCTCGCGCCAGCGCAGGCCGCGGCCGTTGGCCCGCCCGCCTTCGCCGATATCGGCGTTGACTCGGCGCTTGTGGCATTCCAGCAGCTTCCAGCGCATCACCGGCACGTGACGGGCCACGTCGGGCGCGGACAGGTACACCTGGATCGGCTCGCGGCCGCGGGCGCGGAACAAGGGCGGGGTGGCGAACAGGGCGGACTCCTCGCCCCAGAACGCGCCGGGCCCGAGCGATTCGATCGAATGCCCGCCGCTCATCAGCTCGGCGGTGCCCGAGCGCAGGAAGGCGAGCGATCCGCCGGTGCGCACGTCGACCCCGGCCGGATACTCCCGCGCCGTGAGCCCCTTGGCCAGGTTGTGCAGCGTCGTCTCGGTCAGTGCCTCGGCGCACAGCCAGGTCGCGCGCAGGAAGTTGCGCCGCTCCGCATGCGTCATCACCTCGTCGAGCAAGCCGTTGCGGCGCACGAATTCGCGGTACAGATCGCCCGGAATCATCAACGACTGGACGAAGCTGATCGCGCGATAGGTCTTGCCGGCGGGCGCGCCCTCCAGCGCCGCCATCTCGCCGATCAGCGCGCCGGCCGACAGCACACCGCTGACATGCGAGGTATCCTCGATCATCTCGACCGCGCCGGTGACCAGGAGGTGGATCTGGTCGACCAGATGGTCGGGATGGAGAAGGATGGTCTCGGGATTGCACACCGCGATCGGGCAATTGATGAGCAGCCGCAGATCGTGACGCGGGGTCTTGGGGAAGTAGGCGGCGAGCAGCTGGAACGCGCTGCTCCAGATGAAGTCCTGGCTGCCGGAGATGAGCACCTCGGCGGTGGCGAAGGGCGCGCCGGAACCGATGCGCTTCTCCTCGACGGTCAGCGAACGGGCGACATGGGCGAGCACGATCTTGCGCGAGGCGTCGTCGCGGAAATCCTCCGCCTGGCCGTGGATCATGCCGCCGCCGGCGTCGATCTTCTTGATGTCGGCCGGCGCCGAATAGTCGGCGATCACCCGCTCGTAGAAATCGCGCGAGATGCCGGGGCCTCCCTCGGAGGTGACCATGCGCGAGAGCGTCTCGCGCGAGGCGATGTCGGCCCAATGCGCGTAGGTGCGATAGCCGTTCTCCCACAGCGCCCGGAACATCAGGATGCTGGTCTCGACCGGGTGCGGCGAAAGGATGGGCTTCACCTCGAGGCCGTCGATGTTGTTCCACTCGTCGAACGCCAGGTCGTGGATGTCGAAGTAATCGGCGAAGTCCGATTCCTCGATGGTGAGCAGCGCCGCGAGCTTCTTCTTCACGGAAGCGCAGACCAGGGGCGTGGCGAAATACTTGATGCGCTTGTCCGCGCGCATCAGCGTGGTCAGACCGGCGAAATGATCGTCGTGGCAGTGGGTGTGGAAGACGCCCTCGACCTCGTTGATGCCGATGCCGAGCGAGGTCAGGCTGTATTGCAGGTTCGGGCCGGCGTCGATCAGGTAGATCTTGCCCTGGAACACGACGATGCTGCTCATGCAGGGCCGGTTCGGGTCCCAGCCGTCGCCCTCGCCGACATGGATCACGGAGAAGTAGGACCGGTCGATGCGGTGATTGCCGAGCGTGTAGGGAGGTTCGTACGTGATGCCGGGTGGAAGGTTGAGATCGACCTCGATCGAATCCGCGCCCAGTTCGAACAGATATCGGTTCAGCCCGAGACGGCGCAGGATCACGCCGCCGGGCAGCGTCACCGGCGAGTCGGCGACGGTCAGCGAATCGATCAGGTCGGCCGGATGGAGGATGGCGCCGAAGGCGAAGGCGAGCTTCATCGCCATCAACTCGTCGGCGGTCTCGGGGGTGGTGCCGGCGGCGACCATCTCGTCGCGGCTGAGCAGGCCGTAATTGCCGCGGTGGATGTAACGCATCTGCGCGTCCACCTGCTCGCGCCGGCCGATGAGCAGGGGCTTGGCGCCCTTGTTGTTGGGATGGCCGGGGATGATCATCCCCTGGCGATACAGCATCTGAAGGACCGGGAACTCGGCCAGATTGCAGAACGCGCCGTTCTGGACCATGACGTCGGAAAGCAGGATCGCGTTCGGTCCGGTCTCGAAGAAGACCCCGTCGGCTTCGGTTTCGACGATCAGCCCGCGCCGCATCAGATGCTTGACCGAGTCGGCCGGGCAGCCGCACAGGACGTACAACCCGACCTCGGGCGCCTCGACCCAGCTCACGCCGGTGGTGACGTGAATCTTACGCAAGCTCGACATCGTCCCGGCACTCCGCGCGGCGCGTAAAGACGCGCCGCGGTATCCGCCCGCTCAGCCCCCGTCCCCGGCGGAATGCATAGCCGATACCCGCGATTTACGCAAGTTTGACAGTAGATTAAGGAGTTTCTCTTACGATTATTGGGCGAGGCGGCCGCTGTGCGCGCCAGTTTCTCCACATTTCCTCGTATGCCGCCTCGATATGTCTGACGAAACGGGGCGTATCGAACAGCGGCGCCATCTCCCGGTTTGTATGCAATCTGCGGCGCAGTTCGGCGAGGCGAGACGGATCGCGGGCGAGGCGGAGCGCAAGCGCCTCGTATTCCGCCAGCGATTCGGTCACCAGCTCGGGCAGGCCCACGGCGCGCAGCAGGCTCGCGCCGACGCGCCCGGGAAAGGCGTCGCCCAGGCAGGTTACCGCGGGGACGCCGGCCCACAGCGTGTCGCTCAAGGTGGTATGTCCGCCGCAAGGCAGCGTGTCGAGGAACAAATCGGCCCGGCGGACACGCGCCAGATGTTCGGGCGCCGGCAGCCTCGGCGCCCACACCAGGCGCGATTCCGCGACGCCGCGACGCTCGGCCTCGCGGCGAAGATTCCGCGCGGCCGCATCGCGCCCTCCCATCAGCCACAGCACCGAGTCCGGCACCGCTGCGAGCAGACGCACCCAGAGATCGAAGAATTCGGGCACGATCTTGCGCGGGTCGTTGAGGCAGGCGAACACCAGACCGTGCTCCGGCAGACCCAGTTCGGCGCGCGCGGGCGTAGGTTCGCCGATGGGCCGCCGGCGATCGTTCACCTGGTAGCTGTGCGGCAAATAGGCCAGCTTTTCGGAGTAGGAGTCCTGATCGGATTCGGGAACGACGATTTTGTCGGCGATCAGATAGTCGATGAACGCCGCGCCCATCGTCCCCGGATAGCCGAGATAGTTCACCTGAATCGGAGCGGGCCGCCGCGCCAGGATGCGAATTCCGTTGCCGTCCGTGTGACCGTTGAGGTCCACCAGGATATCGACTTCGTCGTCGCGGATGCGCGCGGCGAACTCCGCCTGGGAGCCGTCCTGAATATACGCGATCCGGTCGAATGCCTGCGCGATCCTCGCGCCGAGGCGGCTGCCGTCGTCCCTGGCGAGCGAGTATCCCAGCACTTCGAATCGTTTTCGGTCATGCAGCTCGATCAGCTCGGCGATCAGACGCCCCGTCGGATGCTCGCGCAATCCGCTCGACAAATAGCCCAGCCGGATGCGCACGTCGCTTCTGGACTCGCGCGAGACGATCGGCATGGGCGGAGGCAGATCGAGACCGGCGACGAAGTCGCGCGCGTTGCGCAGCTGCTCCGCCGCGGTCGCCGGCATGAGCGAAATCGCGCCGGGGAAGAATCCCGCACCGTCTCGAATCGACCGGCGGATGAATACCGCGTCGGACGCGAACTCCCGCCAATCGCAGACGGAGCGGCGCAGAAAGGCAAGCCGAAAGCGCGCCGCCGGCGAACTCGCGTCGATCGCCACGGCGCGCGAGGCCGCCGCAGCCGAATCCTCGTATCGTCCCAGCCGCTCGAGCGCGACCGAGAGCCGAACATGCGCCGGCGCATAGTCCGCCTTCAGCGCGATCGAGGCCCGAAAAGCGGCGACGGCTTCATCGAAATCGCCCAGCTGCATGAGTCCATCGCCGAGGTGGAACCGCGCCATTGCGTCGCGCGGGTCGCGGCTTGCCACTTGGTGGCTCATCGCTGTGGATTCGAGGAAGCGGCCCTGGCGCCAGAAAATCTCCGCCAAGGCGCCATAGGCATCGACGAGGGAATCATCCGCATCGACGGATTTCCGGAGCAACGCTTCGGCCTCGTCCCACCGGCCCTGCGTCATCCGCGAGCGCGCCTCGGCCAGATGCGCGTGCGCTACGGTCGAGTTTCCCTGCTGGGCCGATGTCTGGGCCCGTGCCGAATTCATTTCGGGGCTGGAACGATCGTGCAGGATCAACTGCACGAGACCGCGTCGGATCAATTCGAACAAGCGCGCATATCCTTTGCGTCAATTCTACAGCGGCCGTAGTGTTCGCTTCGCTCCGATTCGCCGACGAACTCATGACAGCAGCATGCGAAGATACTATGTTCAGCCCGAGAGTTGAACGTGGCGGGAAACGCGGGTCGATGGCCGAAGCGTGGAAGAGGGTCGTCCGGGCGGGCAGATCGGATTCTCACCTCAATCACGCCGCCCCGCTGATCTGTATGTGGGAACTACCGGTTCACGACAGACCAGCATTCCTGTATCTGCTCATCACGTCGATGCTGGTCGGTATCCGACGAATTCGGATCGTCGCGACGCTGCGGAATCTGCCTTTATTTCGTTGGTTTTTCCGTACCGCCCCCCACCGGGGCCTCGATCCGTCCTATGCCGAGCCGGGCGAGCTCGGGAGTTCGGCCGACGCCTTTCTAGTCTGTCGGTCGCTCATTGGGGCGAATAGCCGCGCGCCGACACCGGGCTCGAACGTGTTCTTCGGCGCACAGTTTAGCGACCGATTGGCGAACTTCGCAGCGTGGCCAGGAACGACGACCGAATTCGCATATCGGGTGGGCGTTCCGCACAGCTACGGCGCAATCCTGCTCAAAGAACGCGACCGTGCGGCCGAGATCTTGGAGAAGCGGGCCCGGCCGCGTTCGAACCGGGCTCCGACGTGCCGCTCCTTGTACGACCCGCGAGCGGTCGATCTCGCTTCAGCGTCGCATTCCTTTGCGCGCGGTGAGCTTGAAATCGCCGACGTATATCAAACCTATCCGAGGCGCGGCGAGATGACGGTCGAAATGCTCAAGCCTGGCGATCCCGGGCTCGATACCGGAACGCCGCGCGCGCTGTCTGAATTCGGCGCTTTCGCGCGTATGACCGAGGATCGGAAGGGCCTCGATATCGAACGCAGCGGAGAGGTCGCCTGGCGGTGCGGATTCATCGATTCGGACCAACTCCCGCGCTTCGCCAGGGGGAAGCACGCCCATGGCTACGCAGCGTATTTACGCGGTCCTGAGAGCCGCCGTCCCGCCGTCGGGGGGCCGCCCCGTCACGTATGAGGATTGTCCTCATATCCCATCAGCTCGATTTTTCGGGTGCGCCGATCGCGCTGCTGCAATTAGCCAGGACGCTCCGGACGATGGGCCACGCGGTCGAGCTGATTTCGCTGAAAGGCGGTCCGCTCGCGCAGGAGTTCAGCGCGCTTGGAGTGACCCCGTGCAACATTTCGCGCGCGCGCGACGCCGAGCTGATCGTCGCCAATACAGTCGTGAGTGTGCCCTTGGCCATGAAACTAGCTTTGAGCGCGGACCGGATCTTTGCCTGGATTCACGAGTCCGCGTACTTCTTCGAAGTCATGCGCACGGCACCGGGCAGGTTTCAGTTGAGAGAGCTAAAGTTCGCCGGCTTCCCATCCCGATTTCAAGTCGACGAGTTCGCGGCGTGGATACCGGATACGACCCGCCTGCAGCTAAGAAATTGGGTCGAGGTCCCCAATTCGACGGATACCGTCGGCCCCGAAAAATACTATGTTTGCAGTGGGTACTGGAACAAGCAAAAAGGGCAGGACCGCCTTTTGCGATTGCTGAACCACCTTCCAGTAACTCCGAGGATATATTTCGTGGGCGCCAAGGCGCCCAGCGGCCTTACCAGCTCGTTCCACAAATTCGTCGGCCAGGTCCCTCATGACGATGCCATCTCGATTATTCAAAAATCGAGGGGCCTGATCAGCGCGGCCGTATCCGAGGCCCAGAATCTTTCGGCGATCGAATCGATGCTCTTGGGGCGACCGGTGTTGCTTAGCGATATTCCGGCGCACCGCGAATTGAAGGAACTTATGCCTGATCTATTGCTCTTCGATCCGGAGGATGTGAACGGATTCCCGGCTCGATTCGAGCAATTCGATCGACAATGGAATGACCTTGGGATCCGCGCTCGCTTACGGATCGCTGCCCAGAAGTACTTCGGTCGCGACGCATTCGAGACCGCTGTCAAAGGAGTGCTCGCGCGTTATCGCGGCTAGAAGACGACGCCGCTCTCCTAGGTGCCGCCTCCGTGTTTATCCCAGGCGGCCGCATAGCGATTTGATCCCGCGAAATTGTGGGTATTTCGCCACGACCTTGGCGCCGCTCTCGCGGAAGTCCTGGGATACTTCGTTGTTGCTGAGCGAATTATGAAAAATCGGCACGCGCACGATCCTCGTGTAGCGAGGGGGAGTGGCGACGATCCCCGCCAAGCACAGATCGGTGGCCCAGGCGTGCCAGCCCAGTGAAGGATCGATGCGGATGGGATTGTCCCGATGCGCGACGATGGCCAGCTCGTCGATGGATACCGCGACATCAGTCGCCGGCCAATCCAAGCGACGCGTCCGGTCGATCACCAGTCCCGACGCGAACGCGTGCCTAAACGGGTCCTCGAGCGACTCGGTGCCGAAGCCTACGAATCCGATCAAGGTGCGGGGGCGCTCCGCCCGCGGAATTTTGTCCAAAATGTCGACGAGAAGCCGACCCGAGCCGGCCGGAAGGTAGACGTCCTGGTGGCAGTACAGCAGCCATTCCCCGCTGGCGCGGACGCGGGCCCAGTCGAACGCATCCGCCGCGCTTGTGGCACCCTCATAGGTAACCAGTTCCGAGCCGATTTCGACCAACCCTGGCGAGCGGGCGACATTCAGGGAGAGCTGCAATTCGTTGTTGACCGGTACGATGGTGCTTACGGTGGCCGAGGCGCTAGATACGCTCTGTTCGCTTCGGACGCAGTCCACGATCATCTGGAAGGTGAACAATATCCCCTTCGCCGTCTCCGGCGAGGCGCCCAGTTCGACCGCGCTATCCACCAGGCGGACAGCCAGATCGCCATTCATGTGTCTGGCCAGGATTCGGTCCTTGAGGTCCGGCAGCCAACCGCAATCCAGCAGCAGCTTGAACAGCGAGCCGCGGGAGAAAAATCTCAGATGGGTTCGGTCGAGAAGACCCTGATCGTCGTAGCAGAGATCTCCGAGCAGCAGACGCTCGATTACCGAGATGTGGGACATATTGGGTATACAGAGAACCAAATGTGCCCAAGGCACCGTAATTTCGCGGAGTTGTAGAAGAAGGCGCTCGGGTTCCTTGATGTGCTCAAGAACATCCCCGGCGACCACACAATCGTAATCGTCCCCGAATTTCTCCAGTCTGACGCTATCGAGATCGGCCTGCCAAACGCGGTCCAGACGAGCGGCGGCGAGCTTCAGGGCTGGTCCGTGAATGTCGACGCCGTTCCAGATGACCGACGGGTTCAGCGCCTTGTATTGCTCCCCCAATCGACCCGCGCCGCAGCCCAACTCCAGCACCTTGCTCGACGGAGGTATCGCTTCGAGCAGCTGGTGATTGAGGCCTTCGTAGTAGTCGTCCGCCGCCAAGCCCGTCCCCTGTACTTCGCCCGATCGCGTGCCGACACGACATGCCGCCCCGGCATCATCCCGCATCGCCAATCCCACGCCAAGCCGGGCAAGACGGTCGGTCCGAGTTTTGGCTATCCTCGTTCGCCGGGGCGCTGATATTGTTCGGCGCTGAATGATGGCGAGGCGAGCGTGATTGGGCCATGAGAGTGCTGATCGCCGGCGCCGCCGGCTTGATCGGGCGCGAGGCTATGTCCGCCGCGTGGCCGGGCGAGTGGACCGTGATCGGCCTGGACCACGCCGCGCTGGATATTGTGGAGGCTGACGCGGTGACGGCGGTCGCCCGCAGAGAATCGCCGGACCTCATCGTCAATCTCGCCGCCTACACGGCCGTCGATCGCGCCGAGAGCGAACGGGATCGCGCATACGCGGTCAATGCACAGGGGCCGGCAAATCTCGGGCGGGCGAGCGCCGAACTCGGCATCCCGCTGATTCATTTCTCGACGGACTATGTCTTCGATGGCGCCAAGGGCGCCCCCTATGTCGAGGACGACAGGGTCGCGCCGCTATCCGTGTACGGGGCGAGCAAAGAGGCCGGCGAACGTGCGGTGCGCGAGGCCGCGTTACGGCACATCGTGCTGCGCACTTCCTGGGTATACGGCGATTCGACGACGAACTTCGTCCGCACCATGCTCGGTCTCGCCGAAACGCGCGACGAAATGCGCGTGGTCGGGGATCAGCACGGCTCGCCGACCTGGGCGCGCGACCTCGCCGGCGCGTTGGTCCGCCTCGCCGCCGCGCTCGCCGCCGGCAGTCGAGCCTGGGGCACATATCATTTTTGCGGCGACGGCGGCGTGAGCCGAGCGGAATATGCCGAGGCCATTTTCGAGCGTGCCGCCTCGTTCGGTTTGCGCCGACCCAGGGTGATCCGCGTCGGAACGGCGGACATGCCAACCCATGCGCGCCGACCGGCGGACTCGAGGCTCGACTGCGGGAAGATCGCGCGAGTCTTCGGCATCCATGCTCCGCCCTGGCGGGATTCGCTGTCCAGGATGGTCGACGAATATTTGAAGGCAATTCGTCAAACCGCGCGCCCAAGCCGAGACGGTGCCGCGATGTCCAAGTGCTAGCGTGGCTTGGTGGCGGACCGCAGGCGAGGTCAAGTCCGCGGAGGTCCCTCCGGCGGAGGAATTCGTCCTCCCGGAGGCGTGGAGGCGCGTGCGTCTGCTGCTTGTCCAGCCGCCGACCAACCCGCACACCGGTGCGTTCGCCGAGCTGATTCTCGCCTTGCGGAGTGCGTTCCCCTCGCTCGGGGCGACCACCGACTTCGCGGTCAATGAGCCCCTCGTCGGAGAAGGCATCAACCTGGTATTTGGTGCGCATCTTCTCACGTTTGTCGGACAACCCCTGCGGCTGCCGCCGAACTCCGTCATCTGCAATCTGGAGCCAATGGACCGACCGGCTTCGCAAGGCCGACTCCCCGAGTACCTGGAGCTGACGCGCGGATTCCCGCTCTGGGACTACAGCCCGCGAAATGCCTCGATTTGGAGAGATGAACTAGGGCACGACGGTGTCCGAATTCTGCGCATCGGATATGTTCCGCAGCTCCGGCGCATCGAGCCCGTTCCCGAGCAGGACGTCGACGTGCTCTTCTATGGCTCGATCAACGACCGGCGCAGGATGGTGCTGCTCGCGCTTCAACAGGCCGGCCTTCGCGTGCGCGGTCTGTACGGCGCATATGGCGCCGTCCGCGACGCTTGGATTGCGCGATCCAAGGTCGTCGTCAATATTCAGTTTCACGACAGTCTGATTCACGAGATCGTGCGAACCTCCTATCCGCTGGCGAACCGAAAAGTCGTGGTAAGCGAATGCTATCCCGGCACGGACGTTGAGCCGGATGTTCGCCAAGCGATCGTCGACGTACCGCTGGACCGCCTGGTCGCCGCCTGCGTGGATCTTGTTCGCTCCGATGCCCGCCGACGCGAGGTCGAGGAGCATGGCTTCGAGATATTTTGCCGCCGCGATCAGGTCGATTACCTCCGTTCGGCGATTCGGGAAACCGCCGTCCTTTCTGCGTCACGAATCGCCATCGGTGACCTTTAGCGCGCTGACAACGTCGGACCTCGAGGAAACGAGTGCCATCGCTGCTTGGAAAATTGAAGGGTCTTATGGCCGCCGGTCCGAATTCGGCGGAAGAACCGCGGCGAGCCATGGACGGATCCGTCGCGGTCTCCGAGACGTCTCCGCCACACGAGCCCCGATCGGCGGCGGAGTGTCGCGCGCTCGCCGAAGGCCGGTGGCGCAAGGGAAACTTCGTCGAGGCGGGCGCGCTGTACCTGCGCGCGCACGAGCTGGAACCGCGCGACGCCGCGGCACTGGTCGGGTTGGGCGATGCCCTGTTCCGCCTCGGCCGGCGCGACCAGGCGCTGGGCGAATACGCCAAGGCGCTCGCCATCAATTCCCAGGCGGTCGCCTCCGCGGCGCATCGCTCCTGCTATGGCGATGCGCTGGGGGAGCGGGCGATTGCGAACCGCTCGGTTTGCGATTGGTCGCGCGTCGAAGCCGACGAACAGGAGGTTATCGAAGCGGTGCGGGAGCGCGGCGCCTGCCTGCGGCCAACGATCTTGCTGTTCCTCCGCTCGACGTCGAGAGACCAGTATATCTGCGCGCGCCGTCAGATTGATTCCCTCGGTCTGCGCGCAATTGCTGGTCCGTCCTTGCGCGCGCGGGAGAACGGGCGCATTCGCCTCGGCTATGTGTCCGGCACTTTCCGCGAGCACGCCGTCGCATTTCTCATCGCCGAGCTGTTCGAGCGCCACGATCGCGGCCGCTTCGAGGTCCGTGCCTATTCCATCGGCCCCGACGACGATGGACCGATGCGCGCGCGCATGCGCTCGGGCGTCGATGACTTCGTCGATATCGGCGGCCTTCCGGCAGCGGATGCGGCGGCGCGCATCCGCGCCGATGGCGTGGACATCGCCATCGATCTGATGGGGCATATGGAACCGAACGCGATGGACATCTTGCGCCGACATCCGGCGCCGATTCAGGTCGCCTATCTCGGCTATCCGGGCACGACGGGCGCCGACTGGATCGATTACGTGCTCGCGGATCGCCACCTCCTGCCGATAACCGAGCAGCGCAATTTTTCCGAACGGATCGTGCAGCTGCCGCATTGCTATCAGCCGAACGACAGGATGCGCCCGATCGCGGAACGCGTGCCGACCCGCGTCGAATGCGGATTGCCGGAACGAGGATTCGTATTTTGCTGCTTCAACGCGCCGGTCAAGCTCACGCCCGAATTCTTCGCGATATGGATGCGGCTGCTTCGCGCGGTCCCGGAAAGCGTGCTCTGGCTGCTCGACTCGGCCGCGCCCGATTTGCTCGATCAGGTACGGGCCAATTTGCGGCGCGAGGCCAGCGCTCGGGAGGTCGATCCGGCGCGCGTGGTTTTCGCGCCGCGCACGGAACTGCCCGCACACCTCGCCCGGCATCGACTCGCGGATCTGTTCCTGGACACGCTCCCCTACGGCGCCCATACGACGATGAGCGACGCGCTGTGGGCGGGATTGCCCGCGATCACCTGCCTCGGGGAAACCTTCGCCGGCCGGGTGGGCGCGAGCTTGCTGCACGCCGCCGGCCTCGGCGAGCTGGTGACGCGATCGCCGCAAGAATACGAATCGCTGGCGATGTCTCTGGCCGCGGATCCGGCGAGGTTGGCCGCCATCCGGGATGGGCTGCGACGGGATCGTCTGTCGCTGCCGCTGTTCGACACGCCCCGGTTCGCGCGCGGCATCGAGGCGGCCTACGCGCGGATGTGGGAGCGCGCGTGCCGGGGCATGCAGCCCGAGCCGTTCGCGGTCGCGCCGCCCGGCGGGGCCTGAACCGATGAACGCCGCCACCGGCGCCGCGCGCGGCATCGTCTACGTCGCGAGCCAGGACGACCGCTATGTCGAGGAGGCGTTCCTTTCCGCCGACAGCGTGAAGCGGCGATTCCCCGACCTGTCCGTCACCCTGTTCACCGATCGGCCCGACCACCCGCTGTGCGGGGTGGGGCGGTTCGACGAGGTGCGGCGGATCGCGGGGGTGAGCGGCATCGCGTCGGATTGGGCGGCCGGCCAGCTCAACCGGCTGCGCTCGCTTCCATTGACCCCGTACGAGCGCACCCTTCATCTCGACACCGACACGCGCATCTTCACCCACGAATTGCCCGGCCTGTTCGACCTGCTCGACGAATGCGATCTGGCGATGGTCGAGACCGCGCCCGACGACAGCTATTCGCGGCGCCGATTCGGAAAGCGCATGTTCAACGCCGGCCTCGCGCTGTTCCGCCGCGGCGACGCGGTGTGGTCCTGGCTGCGCGCATGGGCGGAATCCTCGGAGCGGAATTTCCGCCTCGCTGGTCTCGATCCGCTGCCGACACTGCCCGCGCTTGCCCATGTCGCGGACCCGGACGTGCGCCGCAAACTTCTGTGCATGGATCAGATCAGCCTGGTCGAAATTCTCGGCCCGGAAAGCAACAAATTCGGCCTGCGGCTGCGCACCCTGGACTATTCCTGGAACTATCGCGGCTCCCGCCTGCCGGAGAACAATCGGGATCGCCCGCGCATCCTGCACTTGCCCGCCTTCAAGGCGCGTACGCGCGCGGATATTCTCTCCGTGGCGCACGGCCGGTTGCATGAGGGCAACGCGGAAGGAGCGGAGCGGCTCTACGATTATGTGGCGCGACAGGAGGAATCGCGTGCCGCCCCTCGGCGCCGCCATTGGCTCCCGCTGCCGTCTTCGCGCGCGAAATCCATGTTCGAGGCCTGGTCGACGCCCGACCTGCGCCGGATCGACCTGCATCTGCGTCACCGTCAACCCGAAATGGCGTTCGGACTCGGCGAAGAGCTGGTCGCGCGAAGCGGGCGTCAGCCTTTCGTCCTTGCCGGCGAGGCCCGCGCGGCCTTGCAGCTCGGCAAGCCAGCCGAGGCCACGGCGCTGGCCGAGGAGGCGGCCGCCGCGGCGCCAAAATCGGCTTATGTCCAACGAGTGCTCGGCGAGGCGCTGCTCGCGGCGGGAAGGCCGGTCGACGCCGTCGTCGCCTTGCGCCGCGCCGTTGCCGACGGCGCAGCGGAATCCGCCTTTCTGCTCGGCCAAGCCTGGTTCGAGCTGCACGATTATCGCGCCGCCGCTGCCGCGTTCCGTCGGGCGCAGGCACGCGACCCGCGGCATGTCGGTGCGCGCAACAACCTGATGCCGGCGCTGCTCGGACAGGGCAAGGCACGACAGGCGCTCGCCCAGGCCGAGCGAATTCTGGCCGACGGAAGATGGGATGCCCGCGCGCTCGCCTTCGAATGCATCGCGCTGGCCGAACTGGGCCGCCACGCCGAGGAATCCGCGCTTGCCGATTTGGACCGTCTGGTCGTGACGCAGGAACTTCCCGTGCCCGCGGGCTATGCCTGGATCGACAAGTTCAACGCCAAGCTGGCGCGCGCGCTATCTCGGGTGTCGAGCCTCGAACCGTCCCCAAGCCGGCATGCCACGCGGGCCGGATGGCACAGCGGCAATCTGGCCGACAGCGGCGAGCCGGAGATCGCGGCGCTGAATTCGGCGATTCTGCGGGCGGTCGAGGAGCGCATCGATTCCGTCGCGCCGAATCTGCATCCGTTCGACGCCCACGCGCCCCAAACCTACCGGATGAACGCCTGGACCGTGATCATGGAGCGCGAGGGTCACCAGATTCCCCACATCCACGCCGAAGGCTGGCTGAGCGGGGTCTACTATGTGGAGGTTCCGCCGTCGGTGCGCGCGGACGACCCGACCCGCCAGGGCTGGCTGCGCCTCGGCCCGGGCGAAGAACGCTGGCGGCGGAATGGCGCACCCACGGCCGAGCGCATGATCCTGCCGCGGCCGGGTCTGCTGGTCACCTTTCCGTCCTTCGTCTGGCACATGACGGTGCCGCTCGCCGCGGACGGGCGAAGGATCAGCTACAGCTTCGATATTGTGCCCTATTGAGCGACGGCCACCCGCGGATCAGCGTCCTCCGGCATCGCGCATCGCCTGACGGCGGAGCAGGCTGTCGGCGACCTCGGGCCGCCCGGCTTCGACGGCGATGGCGGCGAGCACGCGCTCGAGGTCGCGCTGCCGCACGCGGGACAGCACCATTGGCGATAGCAGTATCCTCGATACCATCCGTAGCGCGAAACTCGGCCTGGCCGGCGGACTTGCCGCGGATGCCAGCCCGGTCTGCTGACCGGCCGGACGCACGCCGGCCGGCGGCTGACTCGCTGCGGCGCGCCTTTCCTTGCGATTCATCGGCGATTCGTTATCCGGCCGTTGCGGGCAAACATTAACATAGGCGAGGTGCCCGATCCAATTCGCGTTCGCCCCGCCGCACGGGACGTTAACCCTTTGGAGATGCACGGTCATTCACAAAGCTCCGCAGCTCGGCGCGGACCCGGTCGACCACAGAATCCCAATCCTTCGGGCGAGTCTGTCGGAACAGCCGCATGGTTGGATACCAGGGACTGTCCGCGCGGCCTTCCATCCAGCGCCAATCGGGGACGTGTTCGAGCAGCGTCCAGACCGGAGCGCCGAGCGCGCCGGCGAGATGGCAAATCGCGGTATCGACGGTGATCACCAAATCGAGATTGGCGATCAGCGCCGCGGTCTCGGCGAAGTCCGTCAGCTCCTCGCCCGCGCCGAAAATTCGTCCGCCCGCGCGTAGTGCCGCGACCTCATCGGCCGTCGCATCGGTCTGCAAGACCACGAGCGAGAGTTCCTCGTCCTCGAACGTTCGCGCGAATAGGGCGGGTTCCAGTGACCCCCCCGGATCCCGGGCATGCGCCGCCGCGCCCCTCCATGCGATGCCGACCTTCGTTCCCGGCAACCCGCCGAGCTTCCCGCGCCAACTGTCGACCAGGCGCGGCTCCGGCCGGAGATACGGTATCGCGGCGGGTATCGTCTCGAGCGTGGTTCGCAGCATGCGCGGCACGCTGGTCAGCGGGCAATGAACATGGAAGCCGGGGACGATCTCACCCTCGGCGACGACGATGGTGCCGGGTATGCTCTCGACCAGACGCTTGAGCGGATGCGGAACGCCAAGAACGACCCGCCATCCCGACCGGGCAACGATCGGCGCGTAGCGAACGAACTGGATGACGTCGCCGTATCTGGTGTCCGACCACAGGAGAATCGAGGCGCCCGCGGGAGCCGCCTCGCCCGACCATAGCGGCCTCGGATACCGCTCCTTCGGGCCCAGGTTCAATACCGGGCACAGCCAGCGCCACTCGATTTCGTCCCAACCATCGAGGAGCTGGCCGCGGCGGAGAAGCGAGTTCCCCAGGTTGTTGTGCGCCTCGGCGTAGTCGGGACGGATTGCGATCGCCGACCGGAAGCTGTCGATCGCCTCGTCATCTCGGCCCAGACTCTGCTGCAGGGTGCCGAGATTGTACGGAGCGGCGGCCAGTCGCGGATCGAGCGCCAGCGCGCGCCGGTAGCATTCGATGGCCTCGTCGACCCGGTTCAGGGCGGCGAACGCCATACCCAGATTGCACCGTGCCTCGGCATGCGTCGGAGCGAGTTCGATGGCACGACGAAGGGCCGCGGCCGCCTCCTCGAAGCGCCGGGTGGAGAGGAGGACGAGGCCGATTCCAAGCTGCGCGGCCGAGAAGTCGGGCGAGATTTCGATGGCGCGCCGGTATTCGGCGATCGCCTCCTCATTGCGCTTCCGGCGGCGCAGAATTTCAGCCAGGCCCGAACGCGTCTCGGCGGAACGGGGGACGATTTCCAAGGCGCGGTGGAATTTCCTCTCCGCCTCGTCGAGCTCTCCAATGGACAGAAGAGCGTTGCCGTAATGCATCCACAACAGCGCCGACTCAGGATTTGCTTCGCAAGCCAGGCGAAGCGCCTCGGCGCCATCTCTGTAGTTGCCCTGCGTCAGCAGGGTAACTCCAAGATTGCCCCGCGCGAATCCTAGTCCTGGGTCCGCATCCAGCGCGCGGCGGTAACTTGCAACGGCTTCGTCGAGCCTCCCTTGACTTTGCGCGACGTTGCCCAGCCCGCCCAGGGCCGCCGCATTATCGGGATCCAGGTCCAGTGCCTGGCGAAATCGCTCGGCGGCTCCGTCCAACTGTCCCGACTCGCCGAGTCGCATGCCGCTTTCCACGAGTTCCCGCACCGCGTCGGCGGAAACATTGGAGTTTCGTTGCGCCTGCCGCCGAAAGTCGTCCGAACGATCGGGCATGAACCTGCGTTCTCTTTCTGCCGTACGATTTCGCTGGCGGCGAGCGGGAAGAGTTCGGCCGTCGCCGAGTGAGACGTAGCCGATTGCATGCGCCGGAATCAAGGGAGTCCCCTCGACTGACTTTCCGCCGACGACGTACACTACCGTTCGTTTCCCGAGCCCGAGAAGCTCACCTGGATCGGATGGTTCGCGAACAAAAGGAAGTGGCGAAGCGGGCGGCGTCCGGGGCTCGCGGCACCGCGGCAATTCCACGGCTCGTAGCCGACGCCCTGAGGCTGGAACGAGACGGCAACTCGGCCGACGCGGACGCTTTGTGCGAGGAAGTTCTCGCCATCGAGCCAAATCAACCCGATGCCCTTCATCTGCGCGGCGTGATCGCGTCGCGGGCCGGTACGCACGAATCTGCGATCGAATGGATTGGACGTGCGATTCAGGTAAGCGGCTCGGTCGCTGCCTACCACGTCAACCTGGGAAACGCGCTCAAGGGTCTAGGCCGGCTCGCCGATGCCGTCTTATCCTATAGCCGTGCGGTCGAGCTCCAACCCGATCTGGCGTCCGCGCATTACAATCTCGGCATCGCGGCAATGGAACAGGGAAGTTTGGAGCCATCCGTGGCCGCTCTGCGTCGCGCCGTCGATTTGGCTCCCGAACAGGCATCCGCCCACGGCAGCCTGGGCGCTGCCTTGATGGAACTGGGCCAGATGGAGGAGCCCGAGGCGAGCCTAGCCAGATCGCTCCAGCTGGCGCCTGCCTCCGCCGAGAGACACAACAACCGCGGCATCGTCTTGCGCGAACTCGGCCGATACGACGAGGCGCTGACCAGCTATCGCGCGGCCCTTGCCCAGCGACCCGACTACGCGAACGCGCATTGGAACATGGGGCTGGGTCTTCTGCTCCGGGGCGACTTCGAGAATGGTCTCGGAGAACATGAATGGCGCTGGCGGCTCGACGCGGACGCCGAACGGAGGATGCGCGGATACGGCAGCCCCCTATGGTCGGGAGAGGTCGGCGGCGGGCGCACGATTTTGCTTTGGCCGGAGCAAGGCGCGGGCGATTCCATTCAATTCGTGCGCTTCGCTCGCCAGGTCGCGGACCGAGATTGGCGAGTCGTCGTGGAGGCACCTAGGAGTCTTGCCCGGCTGTTTCACTCGATCGAAGGCATCGAGACCGTCACGCAGGGCGAACCGCTGCCGCCCTACGATGCGCATTGTCCGCTGCTTTCCCTGCCGTTCGCCTTGGGCACGCGCTTCGCGACCATACCCGCCGCGGTACCGTATATACGCATCGATCCAAGTCTTGCGGCAAAGTGGCGGGATTGGGTCGGAAACGGTCCACGGCCGAAAGTCGGCCTGGTATGGAGGGGCAAGGCGACGCAATCGCGCAATCGCTATCGTTCCGTCGATCCGACCGCAATTGCCTACATGCTCGGCGACCTTCCCGCCACCTTGGTCAGCTTGCAGAAAGACGCGAGCCCGAATGAGCTGGCAGCGGTCGGAGGGGGGCGGCGCACGCTGGACGCGGGTCGGGAATTCGCCGATTTCGCGGATACCGCGGCCCTCATGGCCAGCCTGGATGTGGTGATTTCCGTCGACACCGCGGTCTGCCATCTCGCCGGCGCGACGGGGGTCCGGACCTGGGCATTGCTCGATTTCGCGCCCGATTGGCGCTGGTTCCGTGAACGCGAAGACAGTCCTTGGTATCCAACGATGCGCTTGTTTCGCCAACCCAAGCGCGGGGACTGGAGTGCTGTTGCCGGGCGGGTACGGAACGCGCTGGTCGCGTACGCTAAGCTGGCCGAAGGAGGCGAAGGGCGCTGAGGGTGGCCGGGCTTGACCCTCCGGGTGGCGCCGATTAGATGAACCGGCGTCGCGAATCACCTACCGCGAGCCGAGTGAGTTCGCGGTGCGGCAGATGACCGAGGGTGGCCAGGAGCCGGTGCCGGAGCGGAGAATTGGCGCGTATCGGTTCTCATTCGGTTTCGATCGAGCGGCTTCTCGAATCCGCCCAGCACCAGCACGCGAGCGGCCACCTGTCCGATGCCGAGGCTCTCTATCGCCGCATTCTGTCCGGCGAGCCCGGTCATGCCGCCGCTTCGAATGGACTGGGAGTCATAGCCCTCCAGACCGATCGAAACTTGCTCGCGGCCGACTTGCTTGCCGCCGCCGTCGCCGCGGATCCGACGCGGGGTGCCTATCATTCGAACCTGGGCGTCGCGCTCGAGTCGTTGCGGAAGTTCGAGGAGGCGACCGCGAGTTATCGCCGCGCGCTCGAATTGGATCCGGCCAATGTCGACGCGCGATACAATCTGGGCAATGTGCTTGCGAAACTCGAGCGGCTTCCGCAGGCAATGGAGGAATATCGGAAGGTGATCGCGGTCCGCCCGCACCATTTCGACGCGCACAACAATCTCGGCGTGGTGCTCGCGAGTCTTGGCCGGCACCGCGAGGCCGAGGAATTCCACCGCGCGGCGCTGGCCGTGCGACCGGAAAGCGCGGACGCCCAATACAATCTCGGCATCGCCTTGCAGGCGCTCGGCCGCCGGGAGGAGGCGGCGAACGCCTATCGCCGCGCCCTCGAAATCGATCCCGGTCACAACGAGACACCCATCAATCTCGGCTTCATTTTGGAGAAGCTGGGGCGGTACCAGGAGGCGATCGGGGCGTATCGGATGGTCCTGCCTACCAATGCGGACTTCCCGAAAGCGCGGTACAACGAGGCGCTCGTACGACTGCAACTCGGACAATTCGCGGAAGGATGGGATTTGCACGAGTGGCGCTGGCGGGGCGGAGTCGAGGCACTCAAGCCTCGCGGCCTGGTCCAACCGCAATGGGATGGAGGGGACATCGCCAACCGGACCATCTTGTTGCATGCTGAAGGTGGCATGGGCGACACGATCCAATTCTGCCGCTACGTCGAAATGGTTGCCGCGCGCGGCGCCCGCGTTGTGCTGGAGGTGCAGCGGCCGTTGATGCCGCTGCTGACCGGCTTGGACGGAGCTTGGCGCGTCATCGGACGCGGCGACCCGCTGCCACCGTTCGATTTGCACTGTCCGCTGTTGAGCCTGCCAAGACTATTCGACACGAGACTCGAGACGATACCGTCGCGTTCGCCATATCTCGTCGCGGATCCCGCGCGGATGGCGAAGTGGCGCGAACGCGTGGTCGGTCCCGGTCCACACATCGGTTTCGCCTGGTCGGGCAATCCGGCGCAGCAAAACGACAGCAACCGGTCCGCGCCGTTCTCGGCATTCACGTCGCTGCTTCGAAACCGGTCCGCGTCCTGGTATCTGATTCAACCGGCTCCGCATGGAGTCGACGAAGATGCTCTGGCTGCCACACCTGGACTCTCTGATTATCGGACTCAACTGACCGATTTTGCCGAGACCGCGGCCTTGATCGGTCTTCTAGACCTGGTGATCACGGTGGACACGTCGGTCGCCCATCTGGCTGGCGCGCTCGGCAAGCCGACATGGGTGGTGTTGACATTCGCTCCCGACTGGCGGTGGCTGCTCGACCGCGAGGATTGCCCGTGGTATCCCACCATGCGACTGTTTCGCCAGTCCAAGCCCGGAGACTGGGCCGGCGCGATGGCCGTGGTAGAAGCGGCGCTTGCGGCCTGGAGCGGCACGCGCGAACAAATTCGGTAGCATTGTTCGAGAGCATGGGATCGGCGACCAAAGATCCTTTCGTCATCGGCCTGGAGCAGCAACGTGCCGGAAGACTGGCGGAAGCGGAGGCACTGTTCCGTCAGGCGCAGCGCCAGCAGCCGGGCCGGGCCGAGGTACTGTTCCGTCTCGGCATGATCGCCGCGCAAAGCGGTAGACACGAAGCGGCTCTCGATCTGTTGGGCGAAGCCGTCACGCGCGACGGAACGCGGGCGGCGTATCGCTGCTGGCTGGGCAATGTTCGCATGGCGCTGGGCCAGATCGAAGCGGCGATCGAGACATTCGAGGCCGGGCTCGCGATCGATCCCCGGCACGTCGAATCGCTCTACAATTTGGCGCTGGCCTATCGCCAGCTCGGCAAGATCGAGATGGCCGTCGCGACAATTCGCCGGGTGGTCGCGATAGCGCCTTCTCTCGCCGAGGCCCATGCGAATCTGGGCGCCGCACTGCACGAGCAAGGGACGCAAGTCGAGGCCGAGAGCGAATGCCGCGCGGCGCTGGAACTGAATCCGGGGCTGATCCCAGCTCGCACCACCCTCGCCAGATTGCTGCGAGTCCAAGGGAGGCTGGCCGACGCGGCGGAAGAGTTGCGCCGCGTGGTCGCCGCGCTGCCAGGCGACGCCGATCTGCACTATGAACTCGGAATGATGCTCCATGGCGCGGGGCGGTTTGTCGAGGCGATCGACGCGTTCCGCCAAGCCATCGACTTGCGTCCCGACCATGCGGACGCGCTCAACGCTCTCGGCGTCACGCTGATGCAGACGCGCGATCTGGAACGCTCCGAGGCGGGCTCGCGCGGCTCCTCCGAGATCGAGGCCAACGACTCCGCGACATCGTTCGAGTTCCGAGGCGCGAACCGCGACCTGGGCCGTTTGGCGGATGCCGAGGCGGCGCTGACCAGGGCCACGGCGGCAGATCCTGAATCCGCCGAGGCATGGACGAATCTTGGTCTCGCGTTGTTCGATTTGGGGCGGGTCGACAAGGCCGAGCATGCGCTGCGCAAGGCGATCGCGGTGAAACCCGGATATACCGAAGCGTGGAATAATCTTGGCGCCTTCCTGCATCGCACCAGCCAGCCGGCGGAAGCCATCGCGGCCTTCCGTGCCGCCGCCGCCGCCCG
>JASHSH010000364.1 GCA_030040955.1 Rhodospirillales bacterium | reverse complement strand
CGTCGGACGCGAGCACCGTCTTGCGGTAGGCGGGGATGAACGAATCCGCGGCGACACGCCGGCGCCGGCCGCGCAGTCCGGCGATCTCGACCTCGGCGCCGAGCGCGATCAACGCCGGCATCGAGTCCCCGATCGGCGAGGCATTGCCGAGATTGCCGCCCATGGTTCCCACCGCGCGGATCTGCCCGCCGCCGATGCGGCGCACGAGATCGGCGAGGGCGGGATGAAGTTGCTTCAGCGCGGGCAGCGCGTCCTCGTAGGTCACGGCGGCGCCGAGCGTGATCGCGTCCGGAGTCTCCTCCAGCTTGCGCAGCTCGGCGATCCGGCCGAGCCAGATCACCGCGCGCGGCACCTCGTGGTTCTTGGTCACCCGCAAGCCGAGATCGGTCCCGCCCGCGAGAATCCAGGCCTCGGGATGCGCCGCGCGCGCCGCGAGGGCGCCTTCGAGATCGTTGGGCGCAAGGAAGTGCCCGCCCTCGGCCGAATAGTCGAGCCCGTCGCGCGTGCGCGCGAGCAGGTCGGCGGCGAGCGGCGCTTCCTGGGGCCCGGGGGCGATATGCGGCAGCGCGCGGCCGGCATCCAGGATCGGGCGGTAGCCGGTGCAGCGGCAAAGGTTGCCCGAAATCGCGTCGAGCACGGTCTCGTCGTCGCGCTCGGTGCGGCGGGCGAGCACGGCCAGCGTGGTGACGAAGCCCGGCGAGCAGAAGCCGCATTGGGTGCCAGCGCCCTCGGCCATCAACGCCTGCGCCGGATGCGCCGCGCCGTCCGCGCCGCGCAGGCCCTCGGCGGTCACCACCGCGCAGCCGTCCGCCTGTGGGATCATCAAGATGCAGGCGCAGGCCGCGCGCCAGGCGAAGCCGCCCGGCCCGGGCAGGCCCAACATGACAGAACAGGCGCCGCAATCGCCCTCGGCGCAGCCTTCCTTGACCGAGGTCGTGCCCTGGGCGCGCAACCATTGCAGCAAAGTCACGTGCGGCGCGACCCCGGACAGCGTCGCCGGCTTCCCGTTCAGCAGCAGATCAATCTCGTGCCGCACCCGCGATTCCCTCGGCTCGTACACACGACCTTCCGCCGCCGCGCAGGACGCGGAGCGGATATTTGAGTTGAGTTTACAGGCCGTTACCGCGTCGCGCAAAAGCAATGTTGGCGTCGAGTCAGGCGTCGGGACGTCCTGCGAGATCCTCGAGGGCAGCGATCAGCGCCAGCGCGCCGAGGCCGACGTCCCGCGCCTCCACCGCCTCGGCGGGATTGTGCGAGATGCCCTTCCGGCAGCGCACGAACAACATGCCGATCGGCGCGACGGCGACCATCGCCATCCCGTCATGTCCGGCCCCGCTCGGCAGGCGGGTGGCTTCGCCGCCGACCACGCGGGCGATCGCGCGCGCGAACAGGTCCTGCAATTCGGGGGCGCAGGGCGCGGCCGGCGCGTCGTGAAACGTCTGCGTCGTGAGTTCGAGATCGCGGCGCTTGGCGATCTCGGCGAAGCGTTTGTCGAGCGCGGCCAGCGCCTCGGCGCGCAACACGTCGCGCTCGGCGCGGACATCGAGCGTGAAGCTCGCGCCGCCGGGAATCACATTGGTCGCGCCCGGCTCGGCCGCGATCTGGCCCACCGTGGCGACCACGCCCTTCTCGCGCGCCACCGCTTCGACCGCGAGCACCGCCTCGGCCGCGCCACCGAGCGCGTCGCGCCGCCCCGCCATCGGCACGGTGCCGGCATGTCCGGCCTCGCCGGCGAAGTGATAGCGCCGCCGGGTCGCCCCGCAGATCGCGGTGACCACGCCGAGCGGCAGCCCGAGCCGTTCGAGCACCGGTCCTTGCTCGATATGCACTTCGAGATAGGCGCGCAGATCGCCCTGCTTGCGGGCTTCGGCGCGGATGCGCGCGGGATCGAGGCCGAATTCGGTGAGCGCCCGGGCGAGCGTGATGTCCTGCTTGTCCTTGGTCGCCAGCATCGAGTCGGGCAGGGTTCCGGCCATGCCGCGGCTGCCGATCAGCGCGGATTCGAAGCGCACGCCCTCCTCGTCGCCGAAGCCGACCACCTCGATGGGGAACGGCAGGCGCCGGCCCGCGCGCCCGAGCTCGCCGACCGCGGCGATGCCGGCGATCACGCCCATGATGCCGTCGTAGCGGCCGGCGTTGCGCACGGTGTCGAGATGGCTGCCGATCATCACCGGCCTGGCGCCGGCCCGGGTGCCCTCGATCCGGCCGACCAGATTGCCGAGCGGATCGGTTCGCGCGGCGAGCCCGGCCTCGCCCATCCATTCGGCGACCCGCGCGTTCACCGCCTTGTGCATCGGGGTAAGATAGGTGCGGGTGAGCAGGCCCGGCTCCTCGGTGAGCGCGGCGAGCTGGTCGCAGCGGGAGACGATTTCCGCGCCGAGCGCGACCGCCGCCCGCTCGTCGATGGAACCGCCCTTCGCGCCCTCGCCCATGCGTCCCGCTCTCCCGCTCGTTGGCGCGGACAGTGTAGGCGCGGAACCGACTCCCGCAAGGGCGCGCGGGCTGCCCGAAATGGCGCGTCGAAACCGCGCGAACTGTCTTGTTGCAGCGCGAAAAACATGCTGAACTTTGCCCGTCGCCGCCCGTGCGCGGCCCAGCCGCGCCGCCCGGAGCCGGTGTTCGATGCAGCGCAGTCCCGCCTATCCCCGCGACATGGTCGGCTATGGCAGGCACCGGCCGAGGCCCGACTGGCCCGGCAATGCCCGCATCGCCATCCAGTTCGTCATCAATTACGAGGAGGGCGGCGAGAGCTGCATCCTGCACGGGGACGCGGCGTCCGAGTCGTTCCTGTCCGAAATCGTCGGCGCGGTTCCGTTCGTCGGCCAGCGCCACGTCAACATGGAGAGCATCTACGAGTATGGCAGCCGCGCCGGCTTCTGGCGGCTGCACCGCATCTTCACCGAGCACGATGTGCCGGTCACGGTCTACGGCGTCGCGATGGCGATGGAACGCAATCCGGAGGCCGTCGCCGCCATGGTCGAGGCGGATTGGGAGATCGCCACCCACGGCCATCGCTGGATCGACTATCAGAACGTGCCCGAATCGGTCGAGCGCGAGCATCTGCGCCTCGCGATCGAGATCCAGACCCGGCTCACCGGCCAGCGTCCGCTCGGTTCCTATATCGGGCGCGCGAGCCCCAATTCGCTGCGCCTGATCGTCGAGGAAGGCGGCTTCGCCTACAACGCCGACTCCTATGCCGACGACCTGCCCTACTGGAACACCGAGTACGGAAGGCCGCAGCTGATTGTGCCCTACACGCTCGACGCCAACGATATGCGCTTCGCCTCGCCGCAAGGATTCAATTCGGGCGACCAGTTCTTCACCTATCTGGGCGATACGTTCGACACGCTCTACGAGGAGGGCGAGGATTCGCCGAAGATGATGTCGGTGGGTTTGCACTGCCGGCTGGTCGGCAGGCCGGGACGCGCCGCCGCGCTCGCGCGTTTCATCGACTATGTGCAGACCCACCAGGATGTGTGGGTGTGCCGGCGCATCGACATCGCGCGGCATTGGATCGCGAAGTTTCCGCCGCCGGGCCAAGGCAAGTGAGTTACCTGGACCCGCCCGCGCGTCTCGGCATCGAGGCCCGCCAGGGCCTGGTCCAGCTGGCCGCGCGGAACGTCGCCGGTAAAACGCGCATCGCCGATCTCGGCCAGCAGACGCCGCTGCGGCTGCTGTTCCCGCGCGTGGCCGAAGGCGAGCCGCTGACCGCCTGCATCGTCAACACGGCGGGCGGGCTGGTCGGCGGCGACCGGGTCGCGGCGCGCGTCCATGTCTGCGCCGGCGCGCGGGTGCTCGCCATCGGCCAGGCGGCGGAGAAGGTCTATCGCTCGCTCGGACCGGCCTGCCGCATCGACAACGAACTCGCCGTCGAGAGCGGCGGTTGGCTCGAATATCTGCCGCAGGAGACCATCCTGTTCGAGGATGCGCGGCTGGAGCGCCGGACCCAGGTCGAGCTGGCGACGGGCGCGCGCGCGATGATCGGCGAGATGCTTGTCTTCGGCCGCATCGCGCGCGGCGAGCGGATGACCCGGGGCCGGGTGCGCGACGCGATCGAAATCCGCCGCGAGGGCCGCCTGGTCTGGGCCGACGCGCTGCATCTGGACGGAGATGTCCACGCGGCGCTTGACCATCCGGCCGCGTTCGGCTGCGCGCATGGTTCCGCGATCTTGGTCGCTCAGCTTCCCGAGCCCGAACGGACGCGCGATCTGCTGCGCGCCTTGCCCGCGCCCGAAGGCATCCGCTTCGGCGCGACCGCGATGAGCGGCTTGGTGCTCGCGCGCTGGCTCGCTGCCGACACGCTCGCGCTGCGCCGGCACTTTGGCGCGGCCTGGATGTTGCTGCGCCGCCTGGGCGGCGGGCTGGCGGAGCGGCTGCCGCCGCTTTGGCATATCTGAGGGATCGCGCGCGGAGGATCGAGACATGAATCTGACGCCCCGGGAGAAGGACAAGCTGCTGATTTCGATGGCGGCGCTGGTCGCGCGCAACCGGCTCGCGCGCGGGGTGAAGCTGAATTTCCCCGAGACGGTTGCGCTGATCTCCGACTTCGTGGTCGAGGGCGCGCGCGACGGGCGCACGGTGGCCGATCTGATGCAGGCGGGCGCGCAGGTGCTAACTCGCGGCCAGGTGATGGAGGGCGTACCCGAGATGCTGCACGACATCCAGGTCGAGGCCACCTTCCCGGACGGGACCAAGCTGGTGACCGTCCACGAACCGGTGCGGTAGGGGAGCGCGCGATGATTCCGGGGGAGATGTTTCCGGCCAAGGGCGAGATCGAGCTCAACACGGGGCGCAAGACGGTGACCGTCAAGGTCGCCAACAAGGGGGACCGGCCGATCCAGGTGGGCAGCCATTATCACTTCTTCGAGACCAATCCGGCGCTCGACTTCGACCGCAAAGCCGCGCGCGGCTTCCGGCTCGACATACCGGCGGGGACGGCGGTGCGGTTCGAACCGGGGCAGACCCGCGAGGTGCGGCTGGTGGCCTATGCCGGCGACGGCGTGGTGATCGGCTTCAGCGCCCGCGTCGACGGCAAGCTCTGAGGGGGATCGGGCGATGGCCTTCAAGATGGATCGCGCGGCCTATGCCGGCATGTTCGGCCCCACCGTCGGCGACCGCGTGCGGCTGGCCGACACCGACCTGATCGTCGAGGTCGAGAAGGATTTCACCGTCTACGGCGACGAGGTGAGCTTCGGCGGCGGCAAGGTGTTGCGCGACGGCATGGGTCAGTCGCAGCGCAGCCGCGCCGAGGGCGCGGTCGATACCGTGATCACCAACGTGCTGATCCTCGACCATTGGGGAATCGTGAAGGCCGATGTCGGAATCAAGGACGGGCGCATCGCCGGCATCGGCAAGGCCGGCAACCCCGACATCCAGCCCGGCGTGACCATCGTGTTCGGTCCCGGCACCGAGGCGATCGCCGGCGAGGGCCGCATCCTCACCGCCGGCGGGATCGATTCGCATATCCACTGGATCAGCCCGCAGCAGGTCGACGACGCGCTCTATTCGGGCGTCACCACCATGCTCGGCGGCGGCACCGGCCCGGCCGACGGCACCAACGCCACCACCTGCACGCCCGGTCCTTGGCACATGGCGCGCATGCTGCAAGCCGCCGAGGCGCTGCCGCTCAATATCGGCTATTTCGGCAAGGGCAACGCGTCGCGCGCCAACGGTCTGCGCGAGCAGATCGAGGCGGGCGCCTGCGGGCTCAAGCTGCACGAGGACTGGGGCACGACGCCCGCCGCCATCGACTGCTGCCTCTCGGTCGCCGACGAGATGGACGTGCAGGTGGCGATCCACACCGACACGCTGAACGAGAGCGGGTTCGTCGAGCACAGCGTGGCCGCGTTCAAGGACCGCACCATCCACGCGTTCCATACCGAGGGCGCGGGCGGCGGGCACGCGCCCGACATCATCAAGGTGTGCGGCCTCGCCAATGTGCTGCCGAGCTCGACCAATCCCACGCGTCCCTACACGGTGAACACGCTGGACGAGCATCTCGACATGCTGATGGTGTGCCACCACCTTGATTCGCGCATCCCCGAGGACGTGGCCTTCGCCGAGAGCCGCATCCGGCGCGAGACCATCGCGGCCGAGGATATCCTGCACGATCTCGGCGCCTTCTCGATGTTCTCCTCCGACAGCCAGGCGATGGGCCGGGTCGGCGAGGTGATCATCCGCTGCTGGCAGACCGCGCATAAGATGAAGGTCCAGCGCGGACGCCTGCCCGGCGAGAAGGGCGACAACGACAATTCGCGGGCGAAGCGCTACGTCGCGAAATACACGATCAACCCCGCGCTCACCCATGGCATCGCCGCGCATGTCGGCTCGGTCGAGGTCGGCAAGCTCGCCGACCTGGTGCTGTGGAAGCCCGCCTTCTTCGGGGTCAAGCCCGACCTCGTGCTCAAATGCGGCACCATCGCGGCGGCGCTGATGGGCGATCCGAACGCCTCGATCCCGACGCCGCAGCCGGTGCACTACCGGCCGATGTTCGGCGCGCTGGGCAAGTCGCTCGCCGCGTCCAGCGTGACCTTCGTCTCGGGAGCCGCGGCGAAGCGCGGTATCGGCAAGGAGCTGGGCCTGTCCCGGCCGCTGCTCGCCGTTTCCGGCACCCGCAAGCTGCGGAAGAAGGACCTCGTGCACAACGGAGCAACGCCCAGGATCGAAGTCGACGCCGAGACCTATCAGGTGCGCGCCGACGGCGAACTGCTCACTTGCGAGCCGGCGCGCGTGCTGCCGATGGCGCAGCGGTATTTCCTGTACTGACATGCGCCGCGCCGCCCGAGTCCTGGCCGACGGAACCTGGAAGGCCGACCAGCAGGTCGGCACCGTGACGCTCGCCCATTTCGACCGTCACCGCCGCCGCATCCTGCTCGCCGACGATGCTGGGGGCGATTTCCTGCTCGACCTAGACGACGCGGTCTCGCTGGTTCATGGCGACGGGCTCGCGCTCGATGGCGGCGGCGTCATCAAGGTGGTGGCCGCCAACGAGGATGTAGCCGACATCGGCGCCGAGGAGCCGGCGCATCTCGCGCGCCTGGCCTGGCATCTGGGCAACCGTCATCTGGCGGTGCAGGTGCTCGCCTCGGGCGGCTTGCGCATCGCCTGGGACCATGTGATCGCCGCGATGATCGAGGGGCTGGGCGGCAAGGTCGAGCGCCGCCGCGCCCCGTTCCAGCCCGAGGGCGGCGCCTACGGCGCGCACGGGCACGCCGCGTCCGACGGACATCGCCATGATCCCGCTCACTGAGCCCGGGCTCGCCCGCCTGCTGACCTGGCTGTCGCCCGGCTTCCCGGTCGGCGCCTATACCTATTCGCACGGGCTGGAGCGCGCGATCGAGGAAGGCGCGCCGCGCGACGCCGCCGCGCTGCGAGTTTGGATCGAGGGCGTGCTCGAATTCGGCACGGCGCGGGCCGACGCGGATTTACTGCGCGAGGCCTGGCTCGCGGTGACGGACGAAGACGAGCCGCGCTTCGAGCGTGCGCTCGCTTGGGGAGAGGCAGCACGCGGCGGCCCCGAGCTCGCGCTCGAAAGTCGGCAACAAGGCGCCAGCTTCCTGGCGACGGTGTCCGCCGCCTGGCCCGCGCCCGCGCTCACGCGTTGGACGGAGCGGGCGCGGGAGATGACGCGAGCGCCGGCCCATGCGGTGGCGGTGGGCATCGCCGCGGCCGTGCACGGGGTGCCGCTCGAGGCGACTCTGCTCGCGTATTTGCATGCCTTCGCCGCCAACCTGGCCAGCGCCGCCGTGCGCCTGATCCCGCTCGGCCAGACCGAGGCCCAGCGCGTGTTAGCTGAGCTTTCGCCGAAACTCGCCGAATGCGCCCGCGCCGCCGCCGCGCGCGACTTCGCCGAATTCGGCTCGGCGGCGCCGATGATCGATCTTCTGTCGATGGCGCACGAGACCCAGCATGTGAGGCTGTTCCGGTCATGATCGACAAGGCGGCGCATCGCGGATCGCCCCTGCGCGTGGGCATCGGCGGGCCGGTGGGAGCCGGCAAGACCTCGCTGCTCGAGCGGCTGTGCCGGGCGATGCACGGGCCCTACAACATCGTCGCCATCACCAACGACATCTACACGAAGGAGGATGCCGAGATCCTCGCCCGCTCCGGCGCGCTGCCGATCGAACGCATCCTGGGCGTGGAGACCGGCGGCTGCCCGCACACCGCGATCCGCGAGGACGCCTCGATCAACCTGGCGGCGGTGGCCGAGATGGCGGCGAAGTTCCCCGCTCTCGACGTGATCTTCATCGAGTCGGGCGGCGACAATCTCGCCGCCACCTTCTCGCCCGAGCTGGCGGACATCACCCTCTACGTGATCGACGTGGCGGCGGGCGAGAAAATCCCGCGCAAGGGCGGCCCCGGCATCACGCGCTCCGACCTGCTCGTCATCAACAAGATCGATCTCGCCCCGCTGGTCGGCGCCTCGCTCGCGGTGATGGAGCGCGACGCCAAACGGATGCGCGGGGAACGCCCATTCCTGTTCGCCAATCTGCTCGCCGGCAAAGGGGTGCCCGAGGTGGTCTCGTTCATCGCCACCCAGGGCGGTTTGCGACCCCGCGCGGGAGCGCCGGCGCCGGCCTGACCCCGCCCTCTCCCGCGTCGCCGACCCGGCGCGGAGTTGGAAGGATTGCGGGCCATCGTGTACAATAATCGAGGGTTCGCGCGAGGTCTCGGAGTTGGAGATGTTGAGTCTGGCGCTCGACTACATTCATTCCGCCTGGGCGATGGCGCTGTTCTTCGCTTCGCCGATCTATATCGGCGGGGCGGCGGCAGTAGCGCTGGTTTGTCTGCTGCTTCGCATTTTCCTCGGCAATATTGGCGGGTGGCTGGTCCGCACCCTGGTATATGCCGGCATTTACTATGCGATCGTCACCAATTCCGACTATCGCCAGCTGCTGGCTACCCAGACTCCGCCGCTCGACATGTCGGAGGGGCTGGTCGGCGCCGCCAAGCAGGTGCTGGCCAATTTGCGCGACGGCGGATACCCGGTCTATGTCGACGCGGCGATCACCCTCGTCGCGCTCTGGCTGCCGGTGACCATCGTCGGCGGCATCGTTCGCCGCTTCCGCAAGAGCCGGGTGTCGGGCAGCTACGCGGCCGCGCAGGCGGCGCGGGCGCCGGAAAGCGCGGGCGCGCCCAAGCAGCCGTTCGACGTGCAGCGGCGCGAGAACGAGAAGAAGCAGACCATGGTCATCATGATGACCGACATCCAAGGCTACAGCGCCCGCATGGAGAAGGACGAGGCCGCCACCTACGCCCTGCTCAAGGAGCACAACACCATCATGCGGCGCGCGATCACCACGCATCGCGGCAAGGAAATCAAGACCATCGGCGATGCCTTCATGGTCACGTTCAACCACCCGATCGACGCGTTGCGCTGCGGCATGGCCATGCAGAAGGACCTGCACGCCTTCAACAAGCCGCGCCCGGCCAACGACCAGCTCCGGGTGCGCATCGGCATCCATCAGGGCGAGGTGATCGCCACCGCGAAGGACGTGTTCGGCGAAGGCGTGAACATCGCGGCGCGCATGGAATCGATCACGGAGCCGGGCGGCATCTCGATCTCGGAGCCGATCTACGAAGCGATCCGCGGCAAGGTCGAAGCGGGATTCCTGAATATCGGCATACCCAAGATGAAGAACATCGCCAATCCGCCCACCTGCTATCGCGTGCATATCGCGTACGGCTAGCGGTCGGGCTCGCCGCGATCGCATTCCATTGCGGCGTTCCGGAAAAATCTTCTTTATTTCGCCGACCGGACGCGCAATGAATGGCGTGGCACCGCCTCGCAGCTGGGTGGCGCGACCGGATTCGCTCGGCCGCGCGGCGAGGTCAACGAGGATCGGCTGATGCGGGGGGCCTTTCCGGCCGTGCGGGTTCGATGAGCGTCCTCTACAAGGCGTTGGCCCGGGCCTCCAAGGCGCGCGCCGCGGCCGGCGCCGATCAGGGCTACGCGGGGCAGGGCGGCGCGGCCGGGCCCGCGCCGCGACGGCGTGGACTTCGCCTGCTCATCCTGTTCCTCGTCGTGCTGGTCGCCGCCGCGGGGGCCTACTATTTCCTCGCCGATACCGTCGGTGGCGCGGTCGAAGCGATCAACGAGATGTTGTTCGGCAAGCCGGCCGCCACCCGTGTCGCGCAGACCAAGCCGCCGACACCCGCGGGCCAGCCTTCCGTACCCATGCCGGGCGCGCCGAAGCCGGCGGCTCCGCAGTCGGCGCCCAGCGCGACTTCGC
>JASHSH010000363.1 GCA_030040955.1 Rhodospirillales bacterium | reverse complement strand
CCGGTCCATGCCGGCATCATCGAGCCGGGGCATTTCCGCTTCACCGCCGGCGGCGAGACCGTGGTGCGGCTGGAGGAGCGGCTGGGCTATGTCCATAAGGGCGTCGAAGGGCTGATGCGGGGCGCGGATGTCGGGCGCGCGTCCAAGCTGGCCGGCCGGACCTCGGGCGACAGCACCGTCGCCTACCAGCTCGCCTTCGCCCGCGCGGTCGAGGCGGCGCTGGGCATCGAGGCGCCGCCGCGCGCCGCCGCGCTACGCGGGCTGATGGCCGAGTTGGAGCGGATCGCCAATCATTTCGGCGATATCGGCGCGATCTGCAACGACGCCTCCTTCGCGCTCATGCTCGCCCATTGCGGCGTGCTGCGCGAACGCAGCTTGCGCGCGGCCGATGCCGCGTTCGGCCATCGCCTGATGCGCGATTGCATTCTGCCCGGCGGCGTGGAGGGCGATATCTCGCCCGCGGGCATCGCCGCCATCCGCGCGCTGCTCGACGAGACGCGGCGGACCTTCCCCGTCCTGGTCGCGGTGTACGACGGAACGCCTTCGCTGCTCGACCGGACCGTGGGCACCGGCATCCTGCGCGCCGCGCTCGCGCGGCAGTTCGGCGCCGGAGGTTTTGTCGGACGCGCTTCGGGACGTGGCTTCGACGCCCGCCGCGCGCTGCCCTATCCGCCTTACGACCGGCTCGAATTCGAGGCGCCGGTGCGCGAGGACGGCGATGTGAACGCCCGGCTGTGGATTCGCATCTTCGAGGTCGAGCAGAGCCTCGCGCTCATCGGCCGCCTGCTCGACACGCTTCCCGGCGGCTCGCTGCGCGCCGATCTGCCCGCGACTGACATTGCGCGCGAAGGTATGGCCTTGGTCGAAGGTTTCCGGGGCGATGTCCTCGCCTGGCTGCGTCTGGGCGCCGACGGAAGGATCGAACGCTGCCACCTGCGCGATCCGTCCTGGTTCCAGTGGCCGCTGCTGGAGGCCGCGATCGAGGGCAACATCGTCGCCGACTTCCCGCTCTGCAACAAGTCGTTCAACTGCTCCTATTCCGGCCACGATCTCTGAGGCTCGCGACCTTGCGCCATCCGCTGCTCGAAGGACTGATCCGCGCGCCGCTCACCGAGCCGGCGCCGCCCGTCGACGAGACCGCGCTCGCGGAGCTCGCGGCCGCGCTGGAGCGCGCCGCGCGCAAGCGGTTGGGACGCAGCCTGTCGATCCGCCAGGTCGACGCCGGCTCGTGCAACGGCTGCGAGCTCGAGATCCACGCGCTCAACAACGCCTTCTACGATCTCGAGCGCTTCGGCCTGCGCTTCGTCGCCTCGCCGCGCCACGCCGACGTGCTCCTGGTCACCGGCCCGGTGACGAAGAACATGCGCGAGGCGCTGGAACGCACCTGGCGCGCCACGCCCGACCCGAAATGGGTGGTTGCGGCCGGCGACTGCGCCTTCGACGGCGGACTGTTCGCGGGGAGCTATGCGTGCTTGGGCGGCGTGTCTCGGGCCGTCCCAGTCGATCTGCACATCAAGGGCTGCCCGCCGACGCCGACGCAGCTGCTGCGCGGGCTTCTCGCGTTGCTCGCCGCGGGTGGCCGCCGGGGATTGTAGGCGCGAGCGCGAGGCGGTCCGCGACGCAGCGATCTCGGGGTGAACCCGTCGTGCCAGATGCGCGCGCGCGCGACATACCGTGGTCCACGAAGTAGCTGGCGCGCGGGATGTGTCATCGAACGCGGCTTGATAGGATGGGACGCCGCGCCACAACGCAGGTCCCGCGCCCATCCGGTTGCCCCAGCGATCCAAATGGGCTGAAATCCGCCGGCGCGTCCGGTCATGGCTGCGTGAGAGGCTCGGGCGAGGGGGGCTGGCGTGGACCCATCCGGTTATCTCTACACGATCGCCACCGTCGGCATGACCTTCGCGGGTCTGTCCGTGCTGACGATGATTCTCCGGCAACTGCTCGGAGGCCAGATCACGAAGTTCGACAGCTTCGTGACGCGCACCTGGATTCAACTGGGATTCATGACGACGTTCGGCTCGATCCTGCCGCCCCTGTTGCTGTTGGCCGGAGTGCCGGCGCCGATTACCTGGCGCATTTCGAGCGGCGCCATGGCCGTCATTCTCGGCAGCTGGGCGCTCTCGTTTCCGCGCCGCCGCTACGCCGTGAACACGTCGCGCCTGCCGTTGCAGGTGGTGATCTACGCGCTGGCGATGGATCTGTTTGCGCTGGCCTTGGCGGCCAACGCGATCTTCGTTTCCGGCGAGCTGTTGGCCGGCGTCTATGCCGCGGCGGTGACCGCGATACTGACCGGCGCCGGGATGCTGTTCCTGTTCACCTTCGTCCGCTGGTACGACGCGACGATCGGCCACGACCAGCCGAAAATGTAAGTCCGGACGCGGCACGAACCGGCGGAGGCCGGGCACCCGCCGTCACGTCCGCGTAGCGGAGTGATCCGGACTTCATGGCGGGAAGCCCCGCTACCGGGGTTGTACGGCAACTCGCTTCCTTCCCGATGTGAGCGGAGGCGCCAACGGCGTTCGGCATAACGCCTTGCGTCATATAACGTGATGCGTTATAACAAACCCCGTGATCGTCAGCTTCCGCGACGCGGAGACCGAATTGGTGTGGCGCGGCGCGTTCAGCCGCAAGCTGCCGCATGACATTCAGAGAACCGCGTTGCGGAAGTTGCGGATGCTCAACAATGCCAGGCGATTGGCCGATCTCAAGGTGCCGCCGAACAACCGGCTGGAGGCATTGAAGCGGGATCGGGCCGGACAGCACGGCATCCGGATCAACGATCGATGGCGCATCTGTTTCGTCTGGACGAAAGGAGGTCCGGCCGATGTCGAAATCGTCGACTATCACTAATCGGATTCCGAATCCGACGCCCGGCGAAATGCTGTTGCTCGATTTCATCGAGCCGATGGGACTCAGCCAGAATGGCTTGGCGCGCGCGATCGGCGTGCCGCCGCGCCGGATCAACGAAATCGTGCTGGGCAAGCGGGCGATCACCGCGGATACCGATCTGCGGCTCGCCCGCTATTTCGGCATCTCCGAGGGGTTCTGGATGGGCGTCCAGGCGGACTACGAGCTGCTGGAACGCCGCCGCGAAATCGAAGCGGAGCTCGCCGGCATCGCGCCGCGTCGGCGGGCGGCCTGACGCGGCCGCCGATCCGCGTCTGTCTGGAAGCCGCGCTCCGGCCTCAGGC
>JASHSH010000362.1 GCA_030040955.1 Rhodospirillales bacterium | reverse complement strand
CGACTCCGGGCTGGGCCGAGGGCGTCGCCGCCACCGGCGAGGAGGCGATGGAAGCGGCCGAGGCCGCGGAACGGCAAGGCGACGGCGAGGCGGCGAAGCGAGCCTTTCTGGCGGCCGCTTTCTGGTTCTTCCTCGCGCGCTTCCCCCATATCCTCAATCCCGCCGGCGCGGCCGCGCATCGGCGGCACAACGAGGCCTATGCGCGCGCCGCGGTCCATTTCGACCCGCCGCTCGAGGTCGTGAGCGTTCCCCTCGGCGACGCGAGCTTCCCCGCCTTCCTGCGCCTGCCGCGGGGGCGTGCCAGGCCGGCGCCGCTCGCACTGATCTGGGGCGGGATCGATGTCTGGAAGAGCGATCTCGACATCCACTATCTGTCCGAGGCGCTGCTCGCGCGCGGCATGGCGACGCTCGCGCTCGACATGCCCGGCACCGGCGCGAGCCCGATCCCGGTCTCCCCCACGGCCGAGCGAACGATGCGCGCGGCGCTCGATCTTGCGCGCGGCCGGCCGGAAATCGACGGCGGACGCATCGGCGCCTACGGGCTTAGTTTCGGCGGGCATTTCGCCGTCAAGCTCGCTTTGGTCGAACCTGGGCTGAGGGGCGTCGTGCAGGTGGGCGGACCGATCCATCACACCTTCGCCCCGGAGCATCTGGGCTTGCTCCCCTTCGGCGCCAAGGCCGCGCTCGCCCGCATCGCCGGCCTCGATCCGCGCGACGGGCCGGACCGGCTCATCGCGGCGCTGGCGCCGCTGTCGCTGACCGCGCAGGGCCTGCTGCCGGCGCGGGCGCACGCGCCGCTTCTCTCGATCAACGGCGAGGACGATACGCTCGTGCCGATCCGCGACCTGCACTATCTCAGCGAACAGGGCGTGGCGCAGGACCGGCTCACCTTCGCCCGCGACCGCCACGTCGCCAGCGGCAATCGGGACCTCCATATCGCCTTCGCGGCCGACTGGCTCGCGCGCAAACTCGACGCATGATCGGCGCAGCGCAGCGCGGCGCGGCCGCGAAGCCTGCGTCGCGCGTTGCCCGCGCAGGGCGGCGGGTCTAGCATCCGCCCGCCATGGGGCCTTTGCACACGGTGAACAAATCGCCCTTCGCGAGTACCGCGCTGGCGAGCTGCCTGGATCACCTGACGGCGGATGCCGCGCTGATTCTGATCGAGGACGGGGTCTACGCCGCGCTGGCCGACGGCGCCTTCGCCGCGCGCCTGGCCGCGGCCCCGGTCGCGGTCTACGCGCTCGGGCCCGATCTCGAGGCGCGCGGTCTCGGGGCGGCGGCGCTGGCGAAGGGCGTGCGCGTGGTCGACTATGGCGGCTTCGTCGACCTGGCGGCGGCGCATTCCGCCGTCGTCCCCTGGCTGTAGGCGGCGGGCGCCGACATGATCCGCGTCTCGAACCTCACTCATATCTATCCGGCGACGCGGCGCACCCCGGCACGCACCGCGCTCGACCGGCTGTCGCTCGCCGTCGAGGCGGGCGAGTTCTGCATCCTCTCGGGACCAAACGGCAGCGGAAAGAGCACCCTGTTCCGCATTCTCTGCGGGATGACGCTTCCATCCGCGGGCAGCGTCGAGATCGCCGGCCACGACCTGATCCGCGATCCGGCCGCGGCGCGGGCACGCATGGGCGTGGTGTTCCAGAGCCCCGCGGTCGACAAGCATTTGAGCGTGATCGAGAATCTGCGCCTGCACGGGCGGCTCCACGGGATCGGGCGGCGCGAGGCGGCGGCGCGGCTGGACGACGCGCTTGGCTGGAGCGAGCTGCGGGAGAGGCTCGACGATCGCGTGATCGCGCTGTCCGGCGGGTTGGCGCGTCAGCTAGAACTCGCCAAGTGCCTGCTGACCAGGCCGGAGCTGCTGCTGCTTGACGAGCCGACCACGGGCCTCGACCCGGCGAGCCGGCGCCAGTTTCTCGATGCCCTGGAGGCAATTCAACGCGCGCGCGGCGTGACCGTGCTGATGACGACGCATATCTTCGCCGAGGCGGAACGGGCGGACCGCGTGGCGATCGTCAAGGACGGGCGCTTGCTCGCGCATGCCGCCCCGGATTCGCTGCGCGCGATGCTGGGCCGCGAGATGGTGGTGGCGCGCGGCCGCGCCGCCGGAGAACTGGCCGGGCGGATCCGCGCCGAGCTCGGCCTCGCCGCCTACGTCCATGGCGACGAGGTGCGCCTGGAGGAGACGGCGAGCGGCGGCGGCCTGCCGCTGCTCGAGCGCGTCCTGGGACGCTACCGGGACCAGATCGACAGCATCGCGATCAAGCAACCCGATCTCGAGGATGTGTTCATCCATCTCACCGGCCGCGGCGATGCGCGGCCTCGGGCGCCGGCCGAGCCGATGCGGGCGGCGGCGAAATGATCGGCGTCGCGCTTGCTCTTGCCGCCCGCGAGTTCGTTCGCTTCATCCGCCAGCCGCAGCGCGTGATCGGCACCGTGGCCCAGCCGCTGCTGTTCTGGGCTTTCCTCGGCTCGGGATTCAGCGCCTCGTTCCGCGCGCCGGGACTGGGCGGGGCCAGCTATCTCGAGTTCCTCTATCCCGGCGTGATGCTGATGATGATGCTGTTCGCCAGCATCTTCTCCTCGATCACCGTGATCGAGGACCGCGACCAGGGATTTCTACAGTCGGTGCTGGTGGCGCCGGTCTCGCGCCTCGCCATCGTGCTCGGCAAGGTGTTCGGCTGCACCGCCATCGCGCTGGTGCAGACGCTGATCTTCACCGTCGCCGCCCCGTTCCTCGGCTTGCGCCTGGAGGTTGGTTCGCTGCTTTTGCTGCTGCTTGCCTATGCGCTCGCCAGCACCGGCTTCGCCGCGATGGGATTCCTGTTCGCCTGGGGCATGCGCAGCTCGGCCGGCTTCCACGCCATCATGATGGTGTTCCTGATGCCGCTCTGGCTGCTGTCCGGCGCGCT
>JASHSH010000031.1 GCA_030040955.1 Rhodospirillales bacterium | reverse complement strand
GGACGTTGGCGTCGTTGTGCTGGCGGGCGAGGCGGGCGGTATAGGCATCGTGCACCAGCGCGGCGCGCACCCACGGGAAGCGGTTCGCGGCCATCGTCATTCCGATTCCGGTTCCGCACATCAGGAGTCCGATCTCGGCGCGCCCGTCGCGCAGCGCGTCCGCCACCGCCCTGGCGAAATCGGGATAGTCGACCGAGGCGGGCGAGTCGGTGCCGAGATCGAGCACTTCGTGTCCCAGCCGCGCGAGCTCGTCGGCGAGGATCGACTTCATCTCGAACCCCGCATGATCGGAGGCGACCGCGACGATGCGTGAAGGCATGACGGAGAAAAATGGCAGTCAGGGGGACGAACCCGGTTGATACCATATGTCGGGAGCGGCTGCCAGTGGGCCACAACCTCTCGGCGGAGCCGATCGGGCCGTGGCCGTAAGCCCTTGCCCGATAAGCATGTCATTGGCGAATCGGCGCATACAATCCGGTCAGTCGAGGCGGCGAAACCATCCTACAAAATTGGATAATCGTCGTAATTCCCTCGTAATCGAGCGACCTGGAGCCGTGTATTTCTTGCAAGCTTAGTATGTCAGTATTCGTTTCGCGTTCGATAGGATTGACATCCGATTTCCGGTATGCGCTTATTAAGAAAAAATCTAGCCGGTTACTTGAGGGGCCCACAGAAATGAGCGATTCCGCCGTCGGGAGCGCTTCCCGCAGCGAACTCATGCGCATGGCGGTCGAAATCGCCCGCGCCTATGTTGCCAGGAACCCGGTGCCCACCGCCCAGCTGAGCGATATTCTACGCACCGTCTACGCTTCGCTCAGCGGCATCCACGACCATGGCGGGCAGCCGAAGCCCGAGGCCGGAAGGCCCGCCGTTCCGATCAAGCGCTCGGTCACCCCGGACCACATCGTCTGCCTGGAAGACGGCAAGAAGTTGAAGATGTTGAAGCGCCATCTGCGCACGGCCTACGGGCTCACGCCCGAACAGTACCGCGCGAAATGGGGCCTGCCCGCCGATTATCCGATGGTCGCGCCGAACTACGCGGCGCAACGGTCGGCCTTCGCCAAGAAGATCGGACTGGGCCGCAAGCCGAGTTCGGGCCGCGGCCGCCGCGGCCGTTAGCCGGGTACGCCTCGCTTCACCGGGACCGGGCCGGACCGCCGGCCCCGCCCCGCTGCTTTTCGAGCACGTAGCGCAGCTTGCGCACCGCCGCCGCGCGCAGAACCGCCCGATTGGTGCGCGCCGGACCGACGATCGCGACTTCCGTATTGGTCACCGGATCGATCGCCGAAACCTTCACATAGGCGCCGACCTGGCGAATTTCGATGATGACCTCGCCAAGCCGCGCCGGGCTCAATGCCCTCTCCCGATCAACCGACCCGCGGATGCGCGGGTGGAACGCGGTCCATCCATGTCGTCATCCTATCGCCGGGTGCTTCGCGGCGCGATTCGGCGCGAAAGCTCCCATCGCCCGATTATATAACACGAACTCGCGGTATTATTAATCGCAAATACAAGATGCCGTCACCAATTGATGGGCATGGCGGGGCCGCGCGGCGTTGGTCGCGCCGGGATTGCTCCGGTGCGCGAATGGTCGCAGAATTCGCCGTCAAGATGCCGATACCATGCGCGCGATGAATGACTTCCCGTCAGGCGGCGATCCGGGGCGCCGGTCCCGTGTCTAGCAGGCGCTCGACACCGCGCGGCGAGACCAGGGCGCAGACAGCTCCCGGATTTCCGCGGACGCGCCTGCGCCGCAACCGGCGCGAACCCTGGCTGCGCCGGCTGGTCGCCGAGTCGGTGCTCACCGCCTCGGACCTGATCTGGCCGGCGTTCCTGTGCGAAGGGGTGGGCAAGCGCGATCCGATCGCCTCGATGCCGGGCGTGGTGCGCTATAGCGTGGACGCGATCGTCGAGGCGGCGGGCGAGGCGAAGTCTCTCGGCATCCCGGCCGTCGCGCTGTTCCCGGAAGTCCCGGCCGAGCGCAAGACGCCGGACGCGCGCGAGGCGGTCAATCCGGAGAATCTGATCTGCCGCGCGGCCCGCGCGCTGAAATCCGCGCATCCCGATCTCGGCGTGATCTGCGACGTGGCGCTCGATCCGTTCAACAGCGACGGGCACGACGGAATTCTGATCGACGGCTATGTCGACAACGACCGCACCGTCGAGGTGCTGTGCCGCCAGGCGCTGGTGCAGGCGGAAGCCGGCTGCGACGTGATCGCGCCCTCCGACATGATGGACGGGCGCGTCGGCGCGATCCGCGATGCGCTCGACCAGGCGGGCTACGACCGCGTCTGCATCATGTCCTACGCGGCGAAATACGCCTCCGCCTTCTACGGCCCGTTCCGCGACGCGATCGGCACCAAGGCGGTGCTGAAGGGCGACAAGAAGACCTATCAGATGGACGCGGCCAATTCGGACGAGGCGTTGCGCGAGGTCGGGCTCGACATCGCCGAGGGCGCCGACATGGTGATGGTGAAGCCCGGCATGCCCTATCTCGACATCGTTCGCCGGGTGCGCGACGAGTTCGGCCTGCCCACCTTCGCCTACCAGGTGAGCGGCGAATACGCGATGATCAAGGGCGCCGCGCAGCGCGGCTGGCTGGACAACGACAGGGTGATCCTGGAAAGCCTGATCGCCTTCAAGCGCGCGGGCGCCGCCGGCGTGCTCACCTATTTCGCCATCGAGGCCGCGCGGCTGCTGAACGAGAGCTGAGGCGCGGCCCAACGAGTCGATCCGCAGATGAATCGCCCCGATTCGGGCGCGGGCGCGGCCTTTGCCGGCGCGGCTTCCGCCCGTTCCCCGCTGATCTGGCTGCTTGCGGTCGGCACCTTCGCGGTCGGCACCGACAATCTGGTGATCGCCGGCATCCTGCCGCTGCTGTCCAACGATCTCGGCGTCGGCGTCGATTCCGCCGGTCTTCTGGTTACTGCCTACGCGCTGGCCTACGGCGTCGGCTCGCCATTCCTCGCCGCGTTCACCGGACGGATTTCGCGCTACCGCGCGTCAGTCTGGGCGATCGGCGTGTTCGTGCTCGCCAACCTGCTCTGCGCGGCGGCGCCGAGCTACGGCTTGCTGTTCGGCGCGCGCGTGCTCGCCGGACTCTCCGCCGCGCTGTACACGCCGGCGGCATATGCGCTGGCCGTGTCGCTGGCCCCGCCCGAGCGTCGCGGACGCGCGATCTCGACGGTGCTGATGGGCATCTCCACCTCGACCCTGTTCGGCGTCCCGCTGGGGACGCTGATCGGGCATCGGACCAACTGGCACGGGACCTTCCTGTTCGTTGCCGCGCTGTCCGCGCTGGCCATGGCCGCGCTCATCCGCATGGGGCGGACGCTGCCGCCCGCACCTCCGGTGCCGGCGGCGAGCCTGATCGAGCGGCTGGCCCCGCTCGCCCGGCCGATGCTGCTGCTCACCCT
>JASHSH010000361.1 GCA_030040955.1 Rhodospirillales bacterium | reverse complement strand
GCCCTTGCCGCCCTGCCGCCCTCCGATTCGGCCGACCGCACCCTCGGCGTGGTCGCCAATCCGCCGCCGGTCCGGCCGGCCACGCACGCCGATCCGGTGCGGCCGACGCAGCGTCACACCCTGGTGGCCGGGCTGGTCGACCAGGTCCAGGTGCAACCGGTGCCGAAGGGCGGAGTGCCGGGCATCAGCCGCGACTATTCCGCCTCGGGGGACGGCGCGCGATGGTAGGCGGGCGCGGGTTCCGCACGGGTTCGGCCGCCGCGCTGGCGGTGGCGATGCTCGTCTGCCTGGGATCGCGGCCCGCGGCGGCGCAGACCGCGCCACCCGCCCCCGCGCTCGCCGATCTGCTGGGCGAGTCCTGCCGCACCGCCCCGCGTACCGATATCGCCGCCGACCCCGCCGCGCCCCCGCCGCTCTATATCTCTTGCGGCGCCGCCAAGAACCGGCCCGACGGGTCGGTCGGCGCGATCCCGGTCCCGCTCGGCCTGCCGGCGGACGCCGCCGCGCGCCGCGACATCCTCCGCCGCGCCGCCGAGGGCTCGGCGATGGGCCTCGACGAGTCCTTGCGCATGATCTGCCGGCCCGGCGCGTGGAGCGCGACCGCCGACAAGCTCGATATGCTGATCCGGCCCTGCGCGCTGCGCGACGGCGCCTGGCCGAACATCGTCGTGGTCGCCGTGCTCGGGCGCTATCTCGTGGTCGGCGACGGGCTGCCGGCGATGCTGCCGGCGATCGAATCCGCGATGGCCGCGCTCGCCGGCTACCAAGCGCCGGCGGGCGCGCCGCCCTTCGGCGGCGCCGATGCCGCGCGCAAGGCGCTGGAGGCGGCCCTCGGCGGCTCGGACCATCTGGTCGGCAGCGACGACCATGCCCGCTTCGCCGCCCTCGCCGAGGCCGCCCGCCTCGACGAGAGCCGGCGCGACTACCGCGCCGCCGAGGACGCGCATCGCGAGACGCTGACCATCGAGGAGCGCGCGTTCGGAGCCGAGGCGCCGGGCCTGGGCGGCGTCCTGCTCGATCTCGCCCTCGACGTCAGCAACCAGGGCCGCTTCGACGAGGCCGCGCGGCTGTTCCACCGCGCCGACCCGATCATCGCCAAATCCGCCAACCCCGCCGACCAGGCGCGCTTCTTCACCTACCAGGCCTACGACGCCGCCAACGCCGCGCGCTACAACGACGCGCTCGCCTATGGCCGGCGCGCGAGCGAGATCTACCGCGACCTCGCCAGCGGGGCGGCGACCTCGGCCGAGGACGTTCTCGGCGGCGAAAGCGCGCGCTCGGCTTCGCGCGGCGAGCTCGCGCACGCGCTCAACCTCGAAGCCGCGATGGCGTTGCGCATGGGCGATTCCGCCGGCGCCGAGGCCGACGCCAAGGAGGCGCTGGAGATCATCGGCGAGGAGGACGGGCTGCCGCCCTGGTGGCGGCCCGAGATTCTGGAGACCATCGGCGAAATCTACGCCCGCGAGGGCCGCTACGCCGAGGCCGACGAAAGCTTCCGCGGCGCGCTGATCTACCGCCAGCGCCTGTTCGGCGGCACCGCGCCGACCGCCTTCACCCTGCTCGCGCTGGCCCGCGTCTACGCCGACGAGGGCCTGGCCGACCAGTCGGTGCGCGGCTTCGACCTCGCGCTCAAGATCTTCGAGGGCGACGAGATCGCCCGCTCGCAGCTCACCTTCGACCAGATCGCGCCGCTGCTCGCCGCCGGCAGCGAGGCCGCGCGACGCCATCCCGAGCGCCGCGCCGAGCTCGAGCAGAAGATGTTCGGCGCGCTCCAGCTGATGGCGGCTTCGGTCGCCGACCAGACCATCGCGCGCGCCTCGCTGCGGCTGGCCGCCGCCGATCCGGCGATGGGCAAGCTGGTCGCCGACCTGCACGAGGCGGAGCGCCGGCGCGACGAGGCGCGCATCGCGCTCGGCTACCAGACTTCGCTGCCCGACGACCAGCGCGGCGCGCGCGGCGAGGCGGCTCTGCTGGCCGAGATCAAGAAGCAGAGCGCGCTCTATCTCGCCGCCCAGCAGGAGCTGCAAGCCAAGTACCCCGACTATGGCCGTCTGGCCGATCCGCCGCCGGCCACGCTGGCCGAGCTGCAAAAGCATCTGCGCGCGGGCGAGGCCTTCCTCATGTTCGAGATCGGCCGCGAGCGCTCCTTCGCGGTGCTGATCCGGCCCGACCGCTTCGTCGCCAAGCCGCTGCCGATCGGCCGCGCGGGCCTCGACGAATCGGTGCGCGCGCTGCGCCGCGCCTTCGTTCCCGGCGCGGTCGGCATCGGCGATTTCGACCTGGCCGGGGCGCACAAGCTCTACGCAAGCCTGTTCGGCCCGATCGAGGCCGATCTCGCCGGGGTGGACAAGATCATCGTCGTGTCGGGCGGCGCGTTGAGCAGCCTGCCGGTCGGGCTGCTGGTCACCGCGCCTCCCGCCGGCGCCAAGGACTATGCCGCCGCCGCCTGGCTGGTGCGCCGCTTCGCCACTTCCGAGGTGCCTTCGGTGCGCGCCTTCCTGAGCCTGCGCGACCGCCCGCCCTCGCATGCCGCGCGGCCCTTCCTCGGCCTCGGCGCGCCGACCTTCGAGGGCAAGCCCGGCGCCGACAAGGACCCGAACACCGGCCTCGGCGCGCTCGACGTCGAATGCCGCGAGGCCGGCCCGATCCCGGCCGCGATGCTGCGCGCGCTGCCCCCGCTGCCCGAGACCGAGGGCGAGGTCCGCTCGGTGGCGAAGGCGCTCGGCGCCGGCCCGGACTCGCTGCTGATCGGCGCCCAGGCGAGCGAGGCCAACCTGCGCAAGCAGCCGCTCGGCGATTACCGCGTGCTCTATTTCGCCACCCACGGGCTGCTGCCGGGCGAGCTGGCCTGCCAGTCCGAGCCGGCGCTGGCGCTGTCGCCGCCGGCCCGCCCGGCCGCCTCGCGCGACGAGGACGGGCTGCTCGACGCCAGCGAGATCGCCGAGCTCAAGCTCGGCGCCGACCTGGTCGTGCTGTCCGCCTGCAACACCGCGCAGCCGGGCCAGCGCTTCGGCGGCGAGGCGCTCGGCGGCCTCGCCGAGTCCTTCTTCTATGCCGGCGCGCGCACGCTGGTGGCCAGCCACTGGCAGGTGCCGTCGAAGGCGACCGCCGGGCTGATGGTCGGCCTGTTCGCCGACCTCGCCGGCGATCCCGAAGGCGGCGTGGCCGGGTCGCTGCGCAAGGCCCAGCTCGCCTTGATCGCCAAGCCGGCGACGGCGCATCCTTTCTACTGGGCGGCGTTCACGGTGATCGGCGACGGCGATTCGGCGCTGCCGCTGGGCGCCAAGGCCAGCCGGTGAGGGCCAAGACGATGTCAGGCTGGGCGATGTCGGGCTGGGAGACGTCGGGCCGGGCGATGCCAGGGACGCGGTTCGCGGCGCTGCTCGCCGCGGGACTCGCGCTCGGCCTCGGATCGGCGCGGGCCGACGAGGCCGACCAGCTGGTCGTGGTCGAGGCGCACGGGGTCGCGCTGAACCCGGGCGACACGGTCGACGGCAAGGCGCCGCTGGCGCTGAAGGACGACCAGTTCGTCACCCTGATGTCGCCCTCGGGCCAGACCATCAAGATCGCCGGTCCCTCGAACAAGGCGCCGGGCGCCGGGGCGGGGGGCGATACCGCCGACGTGACCGCCGCGCTGAAGACGCTGGTCACGCAGAAGCTCGCCAGCAGCGAGAGCCTCGGCGTGGTGCGCGGCGCCGGCACCGAGCCGATTCCGCCCGATCCCTGGCTGATCAACGCCACCTATGTCGGCAACCGGTGCCTGCCCGACGCGGGCCCGATCGTGCTGTGGCGCCCGCAGGCGGGCAGCGCGGTGCGGGTCACCATCACCGCCACCGACCGCAGCTGGCACGCGGCCGCCACCTGGGCCGCCGGCTCCGATCGCGTGCCCCTGCCCAAGACCGTGCCGCTGGTCCGCCGCGCCACCTACATCGTCAAGGCCGGCAACAAGGAGGTGGCGATCACCCTGATCGCCATCCCGCCCAGCGTGCGCACCGACGCGATGCGCGCCGCCTGGATGATCCAGGAGGGCTGCGACACCCAGGCGGCCGCGCTCCTGCGCAAGCTCGGGCAGGACGTCGAGCTTCCCGCCAAGTAGCCATCGCGGCCGGAACCTCCCGCCATGTGGCGCAAACTGCGCAACGCCTCGGCCGCGATCGTGGTGACGCTGCTGTCGGCGGTCGCCGCCTGGGCCGCCGTCCATTACCTGTCCTTCCTCACCGGCGCCGAGCGCACCATCGCCGACATCCGCACCGCCACCCTGCTGCCGCCCGAGGCGCAGGATCAGCGCATCGTCATCGTCGCGGTCACCGAGGACACGCTGCGCCTGTTCCACTACCGCTCGCCGGTCGACCGCGGCTTCCTCGCCAAGCTGCTGCAGACGCTGGACGCGCGCCACCCGGCGGCGATCCTGGTCGACGTGCTGTTCGACCAGGCGACCGAACCCGACAAGGACGCCGCGCTGAAGGCGACCATGGACTCGCTGCACACGCCGCTGCTGATCTCCTACACCGACAATCCGAAGATCGTCGACGACAAGCAACTCGCCTATCTCAACGCCTATGTCGCGCCCCAATTCCGCGCCCGCGCCGAGCTCGCCACCGACCCGATCGACGGCACGGTGCGCTGGATCTATCCCGGCACCAAGGAGCCCGACGGCTCGTACATGCTGGGCGACGACCGGGCGGTCGCCAAGGTGCTCGGCGTCGACACCCCGGCGGTACAGGAGGAGATCGCCTGGCACGGCCGCCCCGACCGCAAGACCGAGCCGTTCCGCATCTTCCCGGCGCATCTGGTTCCGGTCCTGCCGGCCGGATGGTTCCAGGACAAGGTGGTGCTGATCGGCGAGATCGTCAGCCTGACCGACCGCCACCGCACGCCCTTCGCCGTGGTCTATCCGGGCCTCGAGGGCGAGCTGCCCGGCATCGTGCTGCACGCGCACGGCATCTCGCAGCTGCTCGCCGGGCGCCATTCGCGCCACATCTCGACGGCGGGCGAGATTCTGCTGGTGCTGGTGCTCTCCGTGATCGGCACCCTCCAGGGCTATCTGCATCTGCGGCCCAGCCGCCACGTCGCGCTGGGCGCGGTGTCGCTCGCCGTGCTGTGGCCGGCCGGATTCGCGGTGAACTACTTCTTCGGCCTCCTCGTGCCGCTGCTCGAGCCCACCATCGCCTTCGTGCTTTCCACCTGGGCGACCGACGTGATCACCGGGCGCGACGCGCGCCGCCAGCGCGAATTCATCCACGGCGCCTTCAGCCGCTACATGAACCCGCACCTGATCGAGCAGCTTGCCGACGATCCCAGCCGCCTCACGCTCGGCGGCGAGATGCGCGACATGACGCTGCTGTTCTGCGACGTGCGCGGCTTCACCACGATCTCGGAGATGTTCGACGCGCACGGGCTGACCCAGCTGATCAACCGCTTCCTCACGCCGATGACCGACATCATCCTGGCCCGCCAGGGCACGATCGACAAATACATGGGCGACTGCATCATGGCGTTCTGGAACGCGCCCCTGGACGATCCGCAGCACGCGGCGCATGCCTGCGCCTCGGCGCTGGCGATGAACGCGCGGCTGGGGCCGCTGAACAACGAGCTCGAGGCCGAGGCGAAGGCGGCGAACCGGCGCCACGTGCCGATCAAGATCGGCATCGGGCTGAACAGCGGGCCCGTGGTGGTCGGCAACATG
>JASHSH010000030.1 GCA_030040955.1 Rhodospirillales bacterium | reverse complement strand
ATGAAGGGCGGGCACATCGAAGGTCCCGTGGTGACCGATCTGCTGGTCACCGATGCCGGCGTGGAGACCCATTCCGGGCCTCGCCTGGTCACCGCGAGCACCCACGGTACCGGCTGCGCGCTTGCGTCGGGGGTGGCCACGGGACTGGCGCAAGGACTGTCGCTATCGGCTTCCGTCGCCCGCTCGATCGCCTTCGTCCGCGCCGCGATCGAGAAGGCCCCGGGCTTCGGTCATGGGCATGGACCGCTGAATCACGGCCATGCGATTGGTCCGTTTCCGCTCACCTAACCAGGCCGGTCGGGGCTTTCCCGGACGGATGCCCCGGGCGTATTCTGGCGCGTCCAAGGAACGAAGAGGGACGGCAGCATGACAGCGGTCGAGGCGGTCCAGGGCAGGCCTGCGCGCAAGCGCTCGGCCGGCGAGACCATGCATTTCATCGACGGCGCTTTCACCGCCGGATCGGGGCGCAAGACCTTCGCCAACCGCTCGCCGCTAGACAATTCCCTGGTCAGCACGGTGCACGAGGCCTCGGCGGACGATGTCGATGCCGCGGTGCGCGCGGCCCGCGCCGCGCTCGCCGGGCCTTGGGACAAGATGGCGCTGGCGGACCGCAGCGCGCTGCTGCACGCCGTGGCGGACGAGATCACGCGCCGCTTCGACGACTTTCTCGAGGCCGAAATCGCCGATACCGGCAAGCCCCGCAGTCTCGCCTCGCATATCGATATCCCGCGCGGCGCCGCCAATTTCAAGATTTTTGCCGACGTCGTGAAGAATGTACCCTCCGAATTCTTCGAGATGGCGACGCCCGACGGCAAGGGCTCGATCAACTACGCGCTGCGCGTGCCGCGCGGCGTGGTCGGAGTCATCTGCCCGTGGAACCTGCCGTTGCTGCTGATGACCTGGAAGGTCGGCCCCGCGCTTGCCTGCGGCAATGCCGTGGTGGTGAAGCCGTCGGAGGAGACTCCCTCCACCGCGACCTTGCTCGGCGAAGTGATGAACGCGGTCGGCATGCCGAAGGGCGTCTATAACGTCGTGCACGGTTTCGGGCCCGATTCGGCCGGCGAGTTCCTCACCCGGCATCCGGGCGTGAACGCGATCACCTTCACCGGCGAGACGCGCACCGGCGAGGCGATCATGGAAGCGGCGGCGAAGGGCGTGCGGCCGGTCTCGTTCGAGCTGGGCGGCAAAAACCCCGCCATCGTGTTCGCCGATTGCGACATGGATGTCGCCATCGAGGCGACCATGCGCTCGGTCTTCGCCAATTGCGGCCAGGTCTGCCTGGGTACCGAGCGGGTCTATGTCGAGCGGCCGATCTTCGATGCCTTCGTCGCGCGGCTGAAGGCGGGCGCGGAAGGGCTGAAGCGCGGCGATCCGTACGACAAGGCGACCAATATGGGTCCGCTGATCAGCCACGGGCATCGCGACAAGGTGCTGTCCTATTACAAGAAGGCGAAAACGGAGGGCGCCAATCTGGTGACTGGAGGCGGGGTGCCGCGGATGGAGGGCGCGCAGGAGTCGGGCGCCTGGATCGAGCCGACGATCTGGACCGGCCTGCCCGAGACCTCGCCGATCGTGCGCGAGGAGATATTCGGACCCTGCTGCCATGTCGCGCCCTTCGACACCGAGGAGGAGGCGATCCGGCTCGCCAACGACACGCCCTACGGCCTCGCCTGCTCGATCTACACGCAGAACCTGGCGCGCGGGCATCGCGTCTCCGCGCGGATCGAATGCGGCATCGTCTGGGTGAACTGCTGGTTCCTGCGGGATTTGCGCACGCCGTTCGGCGGGTCGAAGCATTCGGGCATCGGCCGGGAGGGCGGCGTGCATTCGCTCGAGTTCTATACCGAGCTGCGCAATGTCTGCATCAAATTGTGACGGCGGCGATGGCGACCAAAACGAAGCCCGCCGCTAAGAGGCCGGGCGCCGATCTCACTAAGGCGATCAAGGCCGCGGCCGATTCGCTGTTCGAGGCCGGGCGCAGCGGCAAGCCGGTCCCGCCCGTGCGCGATATGCTGCCCGAGGCGGACGTGTCCGTCGCCTACCGCGTGCAGGAGGTGAACACGCACCGCGCGCTGGCCGCGGGGCGGCGCCTGATCGGGCGCAAGATCGGCCTGACCGCGGCCGCGGTGCAGAAGCAGTTCGGCATCGCCGAGCCGGATTTCGGCATGCTGTTCGCCGATATGGCGGTGCCCGACGGCGAGGAGGTCGCGCGTGCGCGGCTGATCCAGCCGAAGGTCGAGGCCGAGGTTGCTTTCGTGCTGGGACGCGACCTCAATCTCGATCAGCCCACGGTGGCCGACGTGATGCGCGCCGTGGACTTCTGCGTGCCGGCCATCGAGATCGTCGATTCGCGCGTGGCGGACTGGAAGATCAAGCTGGTCGACACCATCGCCGACAACGCCTCCTCCGGCCTGTTCGTGCTGGGATGCCGGCCGCAGCCGCTGCGCAAGCTGGACCTGCGCATGTGCGGCATGGTCATGGAAAGCAAGGGCGAGCCGATCTGCGTCGGCGCCGGCGCGGCCTGCATGGGCA
>JASHSH010000360.1 GCA_030040955.1 Rhodospirillales bacterium | reverse complement strand
TCGTTGGCCGTGGCGAGCAGCTACAACCCAATCCTCTTCGTGGCCGCGGCCGGCCTCGCGTTTCTCTTCTATCGCCTGGAATGCGAAGACCGCGTGCGCGGAAACCAGGCTTTGCTGGTGGCCTTGGCGGGTATTGGCGCGACCTTGGCGGTCGTGATGCTGGAAGTTCTGTTCGCTCGCCGGGACCCTTCGCATGTTGGTCAGGACAGCGTTGGGCAGTTCATGTTCCTGGCATCCGATCCCGCGCTGCAGTCCTTTCCGTCCGGCATCGCGGCGACCTCCATCGCGCTCGCCGCGAGCTACGGCACCGCCAATCCCGAACGAGCTCGTGACGCCTGGGCTCTCGGCGTGATGCTCGCCGTGTCTCCGGTCATCGCGTGCGTATGCTTCCTGAGCGATGCTCTTGCGGGGGCGGCTCTCGGATTCGCCATTTCCGACGCGTGCCGGCGCGGCTTCAGATCGCTCGGAATGCCGTTGACCGCGCCTTCCGAAGGCTCGAAGTGATCGTGCGATGATCGGAACGAAGCCAACTCCTCTGCCGTCGGGCAATTTGGGCGAGCTGTTCGGCCGCTTCTCGCCGGGCGACACCGTGCTCGTCAGGCTGAGCACGGGCGAGGTCGCGATCGCGGAATTTCAGGGTGAGTTCGGACCAACGGTGCAGCTTCGTTCGCCCAGGGTGCTGAAGCTGGAGAAGATGCATCTGGTCTATACGGACTTCATGATGGCGGGAGACGCCAAGGTGCCCTGCGACGTGCTCACCTCCCAGATCATCGCCATCGCGCGGCCGACTTCCGAGGCCGAACGCGGCTATCGCGCGCTCATAGCGCGGCTATAGGACTCGGTAGAATCCCGCGGCGGTCCGCTCGCCAACATCCGCCGGAATTCAGAAGGACCGGATCGGCAGGCACCGGAGGTATCGGCTCCGGTGCCTGCATCGGCCGGAATGCGCGGGTGCGGCGCGGCTGCGGCTGCTCGGGCTGTTGGGACCCGAGCCTGTTCCGTCTCCTACCACGACCCTCCGACCGATTGACTAGGTGCGTGCGCCGACCCGGAACGCGCCAATCAGTCCTTGGTTGATGAATGCGCTCGACAGAACGTCGAAGCATCCCAAGGCCAAGAGGGCGATCAGCACCAACGTCACGCTGGCAATTCCCGAGAGCGCGAGAATGCCCAAGACGATCGCCGTAAGGCCCGCCATTGTCTGCGTTCCAGCGGTATCGGCGGCGATTCCCTCGGCGAACCGCGAGACAATCTGGGTTGCCGCGGCCGCCGACGTGCCCATCGAACGAATGCGCATCACGGCGCTGCTGCTCATCAGAAGGGCGCCGCCAAATCCGATGACGGCGATTGCCACCAGACGCTCGGGGGCAACACCGAGCAACGCCAGTATGCCAAGCACGATGCCGGCGACCCCCGCCACGAACACGAGGGAAAGACTGTTGAACGTGGAAGTCGGTATTCCGTCTCCGACCGCGGCCTGACCGAGCAGGCGATTCAACTCGGCGGCGGACGCGGTTCCGTCCAGAAGCAACTCCGCTCCGAACACAATTGTCGCGATCGCGACCAGCAAGTTGGGCGCGAGGCCCGCCAACCCCAGAATGGTCAGAACGATCACCGCGAGGCCCGCCAGGAGTTGAGATGCGGATTCGAACTTCGACACCGATGTACCCGCTCCTACCGTATTGCTCATGTGACGTCTCCTTGGTTCTGTCTTTGGCGGGGATGAAGCCATCCGTCTCCTCCCGCGCCGAGTCCCGTGGCCACTCCGCGGCAAGTGCTGCGCCTTCTTTTGCAAGGCGAGGCGGGAGTCTCTGGCGCGACGCTCGGTCCATGGGGGCGCGTCTGGCCAATAAAAAACCCGCCACTTCCGCGGCGGGTCGTCTGGGAACGCTCCCACCGCGGCACTTACCGCAGTAGGAGTCATCAGTCTTTCGGCGATTAACGGGGGACTCCATCCCCGAGACGAGACGCTATCATTGCTGCCACCGGTTGGCAAGCAAGCTGGCGCCGCCGCATGGCCGACAAAGACGCCGCGCATTGCTGATATGAGGGACCGCCGCCGTTTGGTCGTTGACGCAAGCGGCGCAAAGTCCAATATTGGAAGCACAGGGATGGGGTCCCCTGACACCGCCATATGGGCTGATGACTCCTGCAGCGTGGGATACGCGGCGGGAGCGGTTGGGCCCAACTCCTCGCCGCAGCGACTAAGCTCCGGGCCCGCCGCGAATGGAGGGACCCGATGTTCGGCCATTTCGATACGCTTGTTTTCGCCGCGCTGAACTGCGCGGCGATGGCCTTCCTGTTCTTCCGGCGAGGCCGCGTGCTTCGCGCTGCGGCCGCTCGTCCCAGGGCGCCGAGAGACCCCGAGCTGCGCGCTCGGCGCGTCGGGCTCAGCGGCGGGTCACCGCGCAGGCCCCGTTGGTGATCTCGTCTTGTCGATCGGGCTGATCGAAACCGACATGACGCTCGATTCTTCCGATCTCCGGCCCGACCGGGCTCCTGTGTTTACGCCGGGCGACGAGGTGTCGGCTTCGACGTCCGGTCCCCGGCGTTTTTTCAGCATCCTGTTCGTCGAGCCCAAACTGGACTCGGGCGCCGCCTCCGTGCCGGTTCCGGACTATTTCCACGATCTGAATCTCGATCAGATCGTGGCCGGCGCGACGGCCGGCATGCAGGAATACGATCTGGACCGAATCTTTCACGAGCGACTCGGAACTAGCGACGCGATCGACTACCGCCACGAGGTGATGCGTGACCTGGAGGACGAACGGATTCTCGGCTGCGTGAACAAGTTCGCGTCGACGATGCGGCGCGTGCGACGTCGACTCGAGCAGTCGACGAAGCTCTACTTCAATCTTCAGAAACAGCGCTGGTTCCTTCATGCGGCGGAGACCTATTGCACCGCCGTTTGCGATCTCGGCGACGGATTGTCTTCGCTGGATCCGCGCTCGCGCGGCTTGCGGGCGCTTCGCGAGTACGTGACCGGCTATGCGCGGTCGGAGTCGTTCACGACGTTGCACAACGAGATCAAGCGAATCGAGAGCGAGCTGGGCGCCATACGCTACAGCCTTCGCATCAAGGACGCGGGCTTCAAGCTTCGCAAATACGCCGGTGAACGGGACTATGGCGCCGAGGTCGCCGACACGTTCAGGAAGTTCCAGCAGGGCGAGGTCAAGAGCTATTTGGCGAGCTTCGCCGACGCGCCGGACATGAACCATATCGAGGCGCAGGCCTTGGAGTTTGTCGCGCTCCTCCACCCCGAGGAATTCTCTCGTCTCGCGAGATTCGTCGCCGAGCATCGAGATTTCGCCGATCCGATTTTGACGTCGTTCGATCGCGAGGTGCACTTCTACATCGGATATCTCAACTACATTGCGCCGCTCAAGAAGGCGGGATTGCGGTTCTGCTATCCGCGCATCGCGACGTCGGACAAGGAAATTGACTGCGCGGGAGGCTTCGATCTGGCGCTGGCCGCGAAGCTGACCGCGCAGAAGGCGACAACGGTGTGCAACGACTTCTACCTCCGCGGTCCCGAGCGGATCATCATCGTCTCCGGCCCCAACCAAGGAGGTAAGACGACCTTCGCCCGCATGTTCGGCCAGCTTCACCACCTTGCGAGCATCGGCTGTCCGGTACCCGGGTCGTCGGCTCGACTGTTCCTCTTCGACTCCATGTTCTCCCATTTCGAGCGCGAGGAGGACATCAGGAATTTGCACGGCAAGCTGCAGGACGATCTGTTCCGCATTCACGGCATCCTGGAGAAGTCGACGGCTCGCAGCGTCATCGTCCTCAACGAAATATTCAATTCCACGACGCTCAAGGATGCGGTTTTTCTGGCCCGCAAGGTGATCGAGCGGATCGATGGGCTCGACTGCCTGTGCGTGTGCGTCACCTTTCTCGACGAGCTCGCCTCGCTCAGCGAGAGAACCGTGAGCATGCTGAGCACCGTCGTCCCGGACGACCCGGCTACGCGCACGTTCCGCGTGGTGCGGCGACCGGCCGACGGCAAATCTTACGCGATCTCGATCGCCGAGAAGTATCGACTGACTTACCAGCAGATCAAGGATCGGCTGTCCGATGAAGGCCTACCTTCTATATAGGGATAGAAGCTTCGATCTGGCCGGCGGGCATCCGCCGGGCGAGGCCGCCCTGGTTCAGGATCTCGAGCTGACCACTCTGTTCGCGGCGATGGCCCAAAGCGACAGATGGGTCGGTGAAGTGGTACCTCGCGTGGTTCTCGAGAGCACGGCCGACGTCGACACGATTCGCTATCGCCAGGAGATTCTGAAGGATTGCGTGCGCCACGCCGAAGTCGTTCGCGGTGTCTACGCGCTCGCGGTCCGGACGATCGACGCCGAGCGAAAGATATACGGTGCGGTCTTTCACTACCCGAGTTCGACGCTGCATCGGTCGATCCAGGTCATGGAGATGCTGATCGTCGCGCTCAAGGAGCTGCGGGAGACCGCCGAGGAGCAGGTATCGGCGTTCCAGTCAGATGGCTTCCGCACGCTGTTCGGGATGCTCGTCGAGGAGCTTGGCGACTCCTACCTGGAAACCATCCAATACCATCTGAAGGAGCTGCGGTTCGCGCGCGGCGTGCTGATCAGTGCGCGCCTTGGCGAAGGCAGCAAGGGCGCCGACTATGTGCTCCGCAAGGAAAATCCCCGGCCCGCTCGATGGTCGGCGCGCGTGATCGAAACGGCCCGACGCGCCTTCGGCGGCGGACCGCCGACCTATTCCTTCCAGCTGGCGCCGCGCGACGAGAGTGGCGCACGAGCGCTCGGCGAGCTGCGCGACCGTGGCATCAACCTGGCGGCCAATGCGCTCGCGCAGTCGGCCGATCACGTTCTCAGCTTCTTCGCGATGTTGCGGACCGAGCTGGCTTTCTATGTCGGCTGCCTGAACCTCCTCGACCGGACTGACGCATTGGGGGTTCCGTATTGCTGGCCCCAGCCCTTCGCCTCGGTCGAGCGTCGCCACGCGGCGAGAGGACTCTACGACGTCTGCCTGGCCCTGACGATGGGCCGCGCGGTCGTCGGCAACGAGTTGGCCGCTCGCGGCAAGACCCTCGTCATCGTCACTGGAGCCAATCAAGGCGGGAAGTCGACTTTTCTGCGCAGCGTTGGCCTCGCTCAGGTGATGATGCAATGCGGAATGTTCGTCCCGGCGGAGTCCTTCGAGACCAATGCGTGCGAGCGCATTTTCACGCACTACAAGCGGGAGGAGGACAGCACGATGAAGAGCGGAAAGTTCGATGAAGAGCTTTCCCGCCTGAGCGCGATCGTGGATTGCCTGGTGCCGAATTCGATCGTTCTGTTCAACGAGTCCTTCGCCTCGACCAACGAACGCGAGGGATCCGAGATCGCCCGGCAGGTCGTCTCCGCGCTGACCGAGCGACAAATCAAAATTCTCTTCGTCACCCATCAATACGATTTCGCGCAGAGCATGCATGCGTTGGGCGATCCCGCCTACTCTTTCCTGCGCGCCGAGCGACGGCCAGACGGAACCCGCTCGTTCAAGGTCGTCGAAGGAGAGCCGCTGCCAACCAGCTTCGGTCAGGATTTGTATGCGCGCATTTTCACGGAGGAGCAGGCCAATCCGCGCGTTGCCGGCGCGGCAGTGTCTTAGCGCTGAAAAGGAGACGTCGTTGTCCAGAGCGAAATGGTTCGCCAAGCGAAGCACGCGTGTCCCGCGATGCTTTGAACCGATCTAGAAAGTTGGTATCTTCCTGCGTCTAGGGGATGGAGTACCCCCTTAACCGCCGCGAAGGCTGATGACTCCTAGGGCTTTGGCCAGGGTCGCGACCGAGGGTCGCGATCCCGAAGGGAGGATCAGACATGCGGCCATCCGTTCAATCGACGGTGTTCGTGGCGGGCGCCCACGCGGCGGGCGCCGTCGCGGCCAATCTCGACCCCCACTGCCACTGGGTCGAGTGCGAACCGAATCTCGAAGCTCTGCTCGCCGCTCCCGAGACGCGCATGGTCATGCGCGCCGATGGCGTCAGGAAGCGCGATCTTGTCGCGCTCCTGGGACGGGTTGAATCCCGGCGCAAGGCGAAGGCGCCCTGACGATGCGGAGGGTAAACGACAAGGACTTCTTCAACACGTGGCAGATGGTCTATCGCTCGACCTGCCCGAGCCCGACCGAGACCCACTGGAAGGTCGGCGACGTCGATTGGAGCAAGAGCCGGCACAGCTTCTTCGGAGGCTCGTACGGGAATTCGACGGAGGTTCACGTGCTGCGGCGTTCCAACGGCCGCACCGGCTCCTGGTCGCTCATGGTCGTGATCGAGAATTGGTGGGCGGGGAAATCCGATCCGTGCCGGTCCTCGATCTGGTCCAAGGTTGTCGCCGGTGACGCGAAGTCCGTGGTTGCCTGGATGCGCGGCGTGGATATTCGGGAAACTCGAGCGCCGAATGGATGAGCGAGCCTTGCGACCGCGGCTCGACCCCGCCGGTCGCGGAACAACAAGAGATGCCGACGATGCACCGTCCGCCCGACATGGATGACTTGCTCACGGCCGGTCGCGCGGCCGCGGTCGCCGAGTCCTGTGAACGAGCCAAGGCCTACATTCTTGGCCGCCAGTCGCCGCAAGGCGGCTTTTGCTTCTATCGCGCGGACCGGGTGGAAGAACCGAACCTGAGCGACACCTATCATGCGGTTGCCGCGCTCAAGCTGCTTGCGTGCGAGGTGCCGAGGGAATTGGCGCTCATTGAGTTCCTGCAAACCAGCGAAATCTGGGGTCCGCGCTATCTCTATTGGTTCGCGTTCGCGATGGACCTGCTTGGAAGAGCCGACCAGATCTCGGAGAAGATTCGGTCCCGCATTCGCGCGCTGGCCATCGACGAGCCTCCGCCCGTCAACACTGGAGCCGTTCGAGACTGGCTGCGGAACGCCCGCATGATTGTCCGCCTGAGACAGCGCTTCGCGGATCTGGAAGGGTTGGCGAAGGTGGTCTATTGGGTGAGCGCCATGAGAAAGTCGGGAGGAGGCTTCGGTTCTTCGCCGAATTTGTGGGACACGTATCGCTGCGTCGGCATTCTCTCCGTGCTGTACCCGCGGGCGCTTGGCAAGGAGACGCGAGCCTTTGTCGAGGACCAGCAGGCACGGCCCTTCGGCTTCGTCCTGAACGCCGATTCGATCCTGGCAAATCTGGATGTGATCGATTCCGGCGTCGGCTCCTGCCAGCTTCTCGGCATCCCGATTCGATTCCGGAACGAAGTCCTCGCGTTCGTCATGGCGTGTCAAGGGCGCGACGGCGGATTCTCGCGTGCACCGACCGCGCTGCCCGATCTCGAACTCACGCACAAGGCGATTCGGACGATGCTTTCGGCGAGGCCTACTCCTGCCATGGAGGCCAGAACAGCGGCTCCACGCTGACAATGCGCTGCTCGGAGAGGCGGCGCGCGGTCGGGTCAGCCCAGTCTAGCGCGGTCAATACAAGCTACGTCGTATCGTTGGGAGATTCCCCATGCCGAAAATAGCCGAGCTTCGAGCCATCGAGATCCTCGATTCCAGAGGCAACCCGACCGTCCGAGTCCGGGTCGCGCTGGCCGACGGCACGACGGCATCCGCGTCGGTGCCCTCAGGGGCGTCGACGGGACAGTATGAAGCCGTCGAGTTGCGCGACGACGACAAGCGCCGTTACGGCGGAAAGGGCGTGCGCAAGGCGGTCGCCAACGTGAACGAGCGCATCGCCGCGGCATTGCTTGGAAAGGAAGCGAGCCGACAGGCCGAGATCGACAATCTGATGATCGAGATGGACGGCACGTCGAACAAGGCCAAGCTGGGTGCGAACGCCATCCTGGGTGCATCCATGGCGGTAGCCCGCGCCGCCTCGATATCCGCGAATCTGCCCCTCTACTCGTATCTCGGCGGCGCCGCGGCGACGCGCCTGCCCGTGCCGATGATGAATGTCCTCAACGGCGGCAAGCATGCCGACAATAGCGTCGACTTTCAGGAGTTCATGATCGTCCCCGTGGGCGCGCCCAGCTTCGGAGAGGCGCTGCGGTACGGCGCCGAGACCTTTCACGCCCTGGCGAAGGTGCTCAAGAAGAAGGGCTATGCCACGTCGGTCGGCGATGAAGGCGGCTTCGCCCCGAACCTCAAGAGCAACGAGGAGGCTTGCGAACTGATCGTGGAGGCGATCGGCGCCGCGGGCTATTCGCCCGGCAAGGATATCGCCATCGCGCTCGATCCCGCGGCGAGCTCATTTGCTGTCGAAAATGGATACCTCTTGTCGAAGTCGCGCCAAGGCAACAAGACGGCCGAGCAGCTGGTCGACCTCTATGCGGCATGGGTCGAGCGCTATCCGATCGTGTCGATCGAGGATGGGCATGGGGAGTTCGATTGGAAGGGCTTCGTGGCGATGACCAGCAGGCTGGGAGACCGCATCCAAATCGTCGGCGACGATATCTTCGTGACCAACACCAAGTTCATCGCGCGAGGAATCGAGGAGAAGGCGAGCAACGCCGCGCTGATCAAGTTGAACCAGATCGGGACCGTCACCGAGACCGTTGCGGCCATCGAACTGTGCCGCCGGGCCGGGTGGGGCTACGTGATCTCGCATCGTTCCGGCGAGACCGAGGACAGTTTCATGGCCGACTTCGCGGTGGCGATGGGCGGCGGGCAGATCAAGACCGGCTCGCTGTGCCGCAGCGAACGCATCGCCAAATACAATCGGCTTCTGGAAATCGAGACGGAACTGGGCGGGCGGGCTGAATTTTCAAGCCCGTTCTAGAGACGATATTCGACTGGAACGCCAAACCGATCGCGGTGCGAGCGCGACGAGGCGCTCGCCGGGCGCTCTAATCGGCCGGCGACATGCGCGTGGATCGACCATCAGTCAGGGAATCTGACTGAGTGGCCGCGATGCGCCGTATTCCGGTGCCCGGAATATGCTCTTGGGAGCATCCCGACCCTAGCGCGGCCGCCGATCATCGCTGTCATGCCGCGTGAATCTCGACGACGAAGCCCGGGTCGAAGCGTGGGTTCAGCTGATCTGGAAAATACCCTCTCGGATTACACACGATGCGTGTGCGTCCGATGGTGTAGTCGACGGAGTCATGCATGTGCCCGTGGATCCAGAGCGCCGGCTGATACTCCTCGATCATCCAATCGAGATTCGTCGCGAAAGCCGGGTTCAGTTCGTCGCCCTGAAATCTGGCGTCTATGGATTTGGGCGACGGTGCATGGTGCGTAATCACCACCGTCGCTCCCTCGAAGGACTCAGCCAGCTCCTTGCGAAGGAAGGAGACCGAGCTCTTGTGCAGCCGCGCCGTGTCGGACGGGTCCAGCTGGCGCAACGAGTAGCCCCGCTCGATCTTGATGAGCTTGAAGTCTTCGAGTCTCTCGCGCGCGGCCCTCATCGACGCTTCGGGGGTGCCGTAGAGCCGGAAATCGGTCCACAATGTTGTACCGATGAATCGAGCGCGGTCTCCGTTCGCCGCCGCGTATTCCCATTTCGCTCTCTCCAGGAAGACGATCTTCCCGTCCGCCCGCGCTTTCTGTCTGTTGAAGCTGATCGTGCGAAAAATCTCGCGGCCATAGGGCTCGTGATTTCCGCAGATGAGGATCGTTGGGACCGCGAAGTGCTCGCGTGCCCAGTCAACGGCCAAGGAGCCGCTATGGATATCGCCCGCGAGAATGAGAATGTCGGCCTTGGGCGGAGGAGGCTTCAGGTAGAAATCCAGCGAATGTACGGCGCTGGACCGTGTGCCTCGACCATCCGCGGCCGCGGCATCGAATTCCAGGTGCAGATCGCTCATCACCGCGATCTTCATGACGGCAACGTGGTGACGCGGTTGGGCCGAGCTCCCGCGTTTCGCCCATCACCAGGCGGCGATCCGTCGCCTAATTCGGCGGGCAAATGTCTGGGGACCGTGGCCTCCCGCGGCGTCCGTGAGATGGCGGACGCCAACGAGCCCGCCATCATGGCGGAAACCGGACGCACAGGCTCCCGCCGCGAATATCGCAGTAGGAGTCATCAGCCTGTTCGGCGGTTCAGGGGGAACTCCATCCCCTTCAGCGGCTATTAGCTTCGACCATATCCGTCGGCCTGGTCAACAGACTTCTCCATCTGGAAGCGTCGCGCGCAGATGCGTCGCGCGCGCGGCGCGTATCAGGTCGTCGCTTCGGTTATGGCTATTGACTTTGGCTGGGTTCGCCACCATTCTCGCGCCATCGGCGATGGAGTTCGCCGTACAACCGCCTTCGGGGCTGATAACTCCTCCGGTGCGTCGTGGGACGTTCGGAGGAGTTTTGTGTGACAGTGCCCCTGCGATCCCCAGAATTCCGGCCCGTGTTCGCGCCGTCGCTCTTTGACGGCGTGTCGGCTTTGCCGGAGTTTGCCCGGTGAGCACGCGCGACATACTTCTCCAGATCGCGCAGGTGCTTACCGTGTTGCTGGTCGCGCCCCTGATTCAGGGCATCATCGTGCAATTCGAGGAGCGCGTGCAGCGCGCGCAGGGGCCGGGCATCTTCCAGCCCTATCGCGATTTGTGGAAGCTGTTCCGCAAGCAGCTCGTGGTGCCGAGCACGGCGTCATGGCTGTTCTGGGCTGCGCCGATTGTCGCCTTCACCTGCATGCTGACGGTGCCGATCCTCATTCCGCTGCTCACCGACTTTCCGCTCCCCTTCTCCGCGATGGGGGACATTCTGGGCGGCGGTCTCATTCTCACGCTGGGATCGTTCATGATCATCCTCGCCGGGCTCGACACGTCGAGCGCCTATGGCGGCATCGGCTCCAGCCGCGCGGTGATGGTGACGATCCTCGCCGAACCGACTCTGATTCTCGTATTCGTCGGGATCACGCTGCTGGCCAAGGCGATGCTGCCCTTCGTGGTCAATCATCTGCTGGTCGGGAGCTGGGCGGCGTATTTCAGCCCGGCGCATCTGTTCCTGGTCGCGGCCTTCTTCATCCTGCTCCTCGTCGAGACCGACCGCATGCCGATCCATTCGAGCACGCATATCGAGGTCTACATGATCGACGAGGGCCGCATCCTCGAATATTCGGGACCGCTTCTCGCGTTGCTCAAATGGGCCTCCGCGATGAAGCAATTCATCCTGTTCACGATCTTCTGCAACGTGCTCGTGCTGCCCTGGGGTCTTTCGATGAAGGGTACGGCGCTCGGCGCGCTCGGCGCCGCGGCGGGGCTCATCGTCAAGTTCACGCTGGTCGCCTGCGTGGTCGTGTTCGTCGAGACCGCGCAGTCGCGCCTGCGCTTCTACCGCTATCAGGAGCCGCTCGCCGCCTCGTTCCTGCTCGCCGTGCTCGCCATCATCGGCACGCAGTTGAGCTGAGCCATGCTGATCCAGAACCTCTCGCCCCTGGCCTCGTCGCTGTTCAGCCTGCTCGCGATCGCGAGCTTGCTGCTTTCCTTCGTCATGCTGGGCTCGCGTTGGCTGAAGAACTACCTGTACGCGTTCGCCGCCGAGTCCTGGATCATCGCGATGCTGTCCGCCGCCGTCGGCTATTACGGCTCCTATCCCGAACTGTACCTGATCGCGATACTGACGCTGCTGTTCCGCGGGTTGCTCCTGCCCTATCTGATCTGGCGGATCATCCGGCGGCTGGAGGTGGACCGCGAGATTCAGGTGGTGGTCCAGCCCAGCTCGAGCCTGGTGATCGGCGCCTTGTTCGTGATGTTCGCGCTCGCCGTCTCGTTCCGGGTGGCGGCCGAGTTCCATCTCGAGCTCACCGTGGCCGTGCTTGCGCTCACGGTGATGCTGTCGATGAAGCTGATCGGCTTCGTCATGCTCGCCGTCCGGCACGAGGCGATCACCCAGATACTCGGCCTGCTCGTGCTCGAGAACGGCATCTTCCTGGGCTCGCAGATCCTCGTGCCCGGCATGCCGCTGCTGATCGAGCTGGTGATCCTGTTCGACCTGCTCATCATCGTCGCCTGCTTCGGGGTGCTGGTGAGCTATCTGCTGCGGCACGTGGGCTCGACCAGCACGCTCAGCCTCAAGAGGCTCGTCGGCTGATGACCGGCGCGCTGATCCTGGTCCTGTGCGCGGCCCCGTTCGTCGCGCTGGTCGGATGCCTGGTGCTGCGCGGGCCGCGGATTTGCGAGGCGCTGAACCTGCTGGCCGGAGCGGTCTCGTTCGCCTGCGCGCTGCCGTTGCCTTTCCTCGTCCACGGGCGCGAGCTTTTGTTCTGGGACGGGTACGTCATCCTCGACGGCACCGCGGCCTGGGTCGTGCTCTGCACGTCCATCGTCTATTTCCTCGCCTCGATCTACGCGATCGGCTACATGCGGCTACTCGGCGAGGAGGAGCGGCTGCACCGCTTCTACGCGCTTTTCGCCGGCTTCGGGCTGACCACGCTGGTCGGGCCGTTCATGAACAATGTCGGCATCTATTGGATCGCGATCGAGCTGACCACGCTGGTCAGCACCTTCCTGGTCGCCTTCGAGCGGGTCGCGGAGAGCATGGAGGCGGCCTGGAAGTACATCATGGTTGTCTCGGCCGGTATCAGCCTCGCGCTGCTCGGCACCGTGCTGTTCTACTGGTGCGGCACCTTTGTCCTCGGTCCCACATACCAGATGACCTGGGCGGCGCTGACCGACGCCGCGCCCAGGATGGACCGCGTGCTGCTCGTGCTTGCCTTCCTGCTCGTGCTCGTCGGCTACGGCACCAAGGTGGGGCTCGCGCCGATGCACAGCTGGCTCCCGGACGCGCATAGCGAAAGTCCCGCCCCGGTCTCCGCGATGCTGTCCGGCGCGCTGCTCAACACGGCGATGCTCGGCATCGTGCGTTTCCTGCGCATCACGCGCGCGGCCGATCTCGGCCTGCTTCCGCAGATGGTGCTGGTCGCGTTCGGCACGCTCTCGCTCTTCGTCGGCGCGGTCTTCATCGTGCGCCAGCAGGGCATCAAGCGGCTGATGGCCTATTCCAGCATCGAGCATATGGGCGTGGTGGCGCTGGGATTCGGCTTCGGCGGCGCGCTCGGCGTCGGCGGCGCGCTCTATCACATGTTGAATCATTCGCTCAACAAGTCGCTGATGTTCTTCGGCGCGGGCAACATGATGCGCGCTTACGGCACCAAGGAGATCGCGCGTATCGCCGGCGTGGGCCGGCACTTCCCGGTGCAAGGCGCGCTGTGGCTCGCCGGCGCGGTCGCCATCACCGGCGCGCCGCCCTTCGGCCTGTTCCTCAGCGAGTTCACGATCATGCGGGCGGGGCTGAAGCCGTCCTTCTCCTGGGCGGTGTACGCGATGGCCATCCTGCTGATCGTGATCTTCATCGGCTTCCTGAATCATTTCCGGTCGATGTATTTCGCGCGCAACGAAGGCGAAGCCGCGCCGGCGCGCGGCGTGACCGCCTGGTGCTCGGTGCCGATGTGGCTTGCCTTCGCGCCGATCCTTGTGCTCGGCCTGTGGTGGCCGGCGGGCGTGTGGACCTACCTGACTTCGCTCGCGCAATTCCTCTCCCCGGGCGTGCCGTGACCCAAGCCACGGACGCCGCCCCGGCGCGCATCAAGGACATACCGATCGAGGCCGCCGACTTGCCCGCGGCGGTGAGCGGCATCGTGCGCGGCGGCGGGCGCATGCAGATGGCCTACGCCTGGTATCCCGCGCCGGGGCGGATTCAGCTCCGCTATCTCGGCAGCCGTGCGCAGCGCGACGAGTACTTCATGTGGCGCTGCGAGCCCCGCGGCCCGGTGCCGAGCGTCGCCGCGATCTGTCCGCTGCTGGGCTGGTACGAGCGCGAGATCGCCGACCTGTTCGGGGTCGCGTTCACCGGCCATCCCGAGCCGAACCGGCTTGTCCTGCACGAGGGCGCGCGGCCTTGGCGCCCCCCCTTCGATCCCGCCTATCCGGCCGACGCGATCCTGCCTTTCGACCCGGCCGAGGGCGGCCTTCCCGAGCTGGAGAGTCCCGACGTTCAGCGCCTGCCGTTCGGACCGGTGCGCGCCGACGTCGTGGAATCGGCCGAGATGGTGTTCCTCTATGTCGGCGAGCACATCATCCACTACCACCCGAGGCTGTTCTTCAAGCATCGGGGCATGGAGAAGCGCTTCGAGGGACGCACGCTCGCGGCCGGCACCATCCTCGCCGAGCGCGTCTCCGGGGTGGGGAGCTTCGCCCATGCCCTCGCCTTCTGCCAGGCGGTCGAACAGGCGGCCGGCTGCGTAGTGCCCGAACGCGCCCGGATGCTGCGCTCGCTATTGGCCGAGCTCGAGCGGCTCTACAACCATCTTCACTACCTCGGACACCTCGCGCACACGACCACGCTCAAGGTCGGCGAGGCCGAGGGCAAGTTGCTCGAGGAGCGGGCCAAGCAGATCAACGCGCGCCTGACGGGCAGCCGTTTCCTGCGCGGTCTGCTGATCCCGGGCGGGCTGCGCCGCGACCTCGATCCCAGGCCGTGGCTGAGCGGCGATCTCGAGTCGCTGCGCGAACGCGTCGCCACCTACACGACAATGCTGGAGAACACCAACAGCCACCTCGACCGCCTGATCACCACCGGGCCGCTCGCTCACGACGTGGCCTTCGACCAGGGCGCGACCGGGCCGATCCAGCGCGCCTCGGGCTTCGATCGCGATTTGCGCCGCGACCATCCCTACGCCGCTTATGGCGGCCTACCGTTGGCGGTGCCAGTACGTCCCAGCGGCGATGCTCATGCCCGCGCGCAAGTACGCATCGCCGAGATCGACGCCAGCATTGCGCTGATCCAGCGCGTGATCCTGCTGCTCGCCGACGGCCCCGTGCGCGCGGCTTGCGCGCCGCCGCCCGGCTCCGACGGGCTCGGCTGGGCGGAGTCGCCGCGTGGGTCGCTGTTCTACGCGGTGCATCTCGGGCCCGACGGGTCGCTCGCGCGCGTCAAGATCAAGTCCCCCTCCTTCTCGAACTGGCGGGTGTTTCCGTTCACCGTGCACGACAGCAACATGATGGACTACGCGATCAACGAGGCCAGCTTCGGCCTCACCATCGCCGGCTGCGATCGCTGAGGGGGCGGGGATGCCGATCTGGACCCTGTTCGGGCTGATCAGCGGCAAGGCGACGACGGCTTGGCCGGCCAGCGCGGACGGCGACGGTCAGGCTGGGTTCCTCGGCTTTCCGCGCTTCGACGCCGCGAAATGCGAGAGCGGCTGCGCCGATTGCGCCCGCGCATGCCCGACCGAGGCCATCACCGTGCGGGCCGATCGCGCCGGCGCCGAGCGCCTGAGCGTCGATTACGGGCGCTGCGTGGTCTGTCAGCTCTGCGTCGAGGCCTGCCCGACCGGGGCCGCCGCCACCTCGGCCGACTGGGCCTTCGGCGTGCGCGAGCGCTCCGATCTGGTTCTCGGCGCGCAGGCCGATGCCGCCGTCCGGCCGTCCGCGCCCAGTGCTCCGCGCAACGGGTTCCGCCGCAGTCTGCATATCCGTCATGTCGACGCGGGCTCGTGCAACGGCTGCGAATCCGAACTTCAGGCGCTCAACAACCCGTTCTACAACCTGCATCGCCTCGGCATCTTCTTCACGCCCTCGCCGCGCTTCGCCGACCTGCTGCTCGTGACCGGACCGGTGACCTACGCGATGCACGAGCCGCTGCGGCGCGCCTACGAGGCGATGCCCGAGCCGCGCTGGGTGATGGCCTTCGGGACCTGCGCGGTCTCCGGCGGTGTCGCCGGCGGCGGGTATGCCTGCCGCAACGGGCTCGAGGGGATTCTCCCCGTCGATCTCTATCTGCCGGGCTGTCCGCCTAACCCGGCGGCGATCGTCGAGGCGCTGCTGATGTTCCTCGACCGGCGCCAGCAGCGGGTCACGGGAGGGCGCCTTGGCGACTGAACTTCTCGTCGTCGCCCTCGTCGCCTGGCTGCTCGCGGGACTGCTCGCGCTGACGGGGCGCGGGATCGGGTTGGCGCGCGCGCTGCTGGGGATCGGCGGCGTCGCCGCGATCGCGATGGTGCTCGCGAGTCTGCCCGACGGTCTGCCGCCGATACCGACCTCGCTCGGAATCGCGTTCGATGGCACCGTCTTCCGGCTCGATTCCGAAGCGATGTGGCTGATGGGTTTCGGGCTGGCCGGCGCGACTCTGGCCTGTTGGCTGGGCACGCCGGCGCCGCGCAAGGCGTCCTGGACCTTCGGCGCGGCGGCCAGCCTGATCGGCGCGCTCGGCGTATTCGGGCTGCAGGACGCGGTGAGCTTCCTGGTCGCCTGGGAGATCATGAGCCTGGGCGGGGCCGTGATGATCCTGGGCGAGGCGATGGCGACCGACTCGGGCCGGCCCACCCTGTTCATGCTCGCCCTGCTGGAAGCGGGAGCGGTCGCGCTCGTGCTCGCATTCTTGATCCTCTCGTCCCATTCGGGCGGCCCGTCCTTCGCGGGCTTCGCGAAGGGCGCGGCGGGGATGCCGCGGGCCGAGCAGTATTTCGTCGGCCTGCTCGTGCTGATCGGCTTCGGCGCCAAGCTCGGCCTGCTTCCCTTCTACGAGTGGTTCCCGGGCGCTTACGGCGCGGGCAGCGGCGCCACCGGCGCGATCCTGTCGGGCGTGGTGCTGAACGCGGGATTCTTCGCGCTCGGACGCGGAATCATCGAGTGGCTGCCGATCGACACATCCCTTCCGGTTTCTGTGGCCGGCATATTCGTGGTCGCCGTCGCGGTGATCAGCGCGATCCTCACGGCGCTCTACGCCTTTCAGCAGGAATCCTGGCGCGAGCTGCTCAGCCTGTCCTCGGCCGAGAACGGCTCGATCGCCGTCTGCCTGCTCGGCGCCGCGCTGATGTTCCGCCACGACGGGCTGATGGACATCGCCGGCCTGGCCTGGACGGTCGCCCTGCTGCACCTGGCCGGGCACGCGCTTGCCAAGGGCGCGATGTTCCTGTCCGCCGACGGAGTCTTCCGCGCCTGCGGCGACTACCGCCTGGTCCAGCGCGGCGTCCTCTCGCGCAGTCCGTGGGTGTTCGGGCTGGGCGCGCTGTTTGCCGCGATGAGCCTGGCGGCCATGCCGCCGCAGGCGGGCTTCGTCAGCGAATGGTATCTGTTCCAGACCTTCTTCCAGGGCTTCCATCTCTCCAGCCTGGGCAGCCGGCTCGCCGCCGCCCTGGCCGGCGCCGGGCTTGCCATCACGGCGGCCGTGGCGTTCGCGACCTTCGTCAAGGCCTTCGGCATCGGGCTCCTCGGACGGCGCGACGGAGGGGGCGCGCCGGTGCCGATGGGGAATGCCGCCGCCGTGGGCCTGCTCGGCATCCTCGTGCTGGCATTGGCGGTCGGCATGCCGGTTTGGCTGGATTCGCTCGGCTCGGCGGTGCAGCGTGAATTCGGCTCGGCGGCGGTCGCCAAGATGCATGTCGGGCCCTTGCTGGTCCCGGCCACCGGCGCGCCGATCCGCGTGCCCGAGACCTTCTCCTTCATCTCGCCGACCCAGCTCGTCGTCGCCATGCCGCTGCTTGCGCTGATTCCTTTGGCGCTGCTGTTGCTTAGCCGTCGGCGCGCATTGCGGCGCGCGGCGGTGTGGTACGGCGGCCGCGAGCAGGACGCAAGCCGGTCCACGACGACGGCGCTGACCTTCTCCAACGCGCTGCGGACCTTCTACAGCTTCATCTATCGGCCGCGCGTCGAAACGCGCCACGAAATCGCGGATGAGGCCAAGGGTCAGCCTTACTTCATCCGGCGCCTGGTATTCAGTCACGACGTCGCGCCGATCTTCGGACCTTATCTGTTCGCCCCGTTGGAGCGGCTGGTGGTCGCGGTTGCGACGCGGCTGCGCTTCATCCAGTCGGGTCACTTGAATCTGTACCTGTCGCTGATCGGGATCTTGCTGGTCGTGATCCTGCTGATCGCGTTGTTCTGATGAAAAAGCGGAAATCGAATAGATGCAGACCTATCTCGCGATCGCGATCGGCGGAATCCTTGGTTGCTGGGCTCGTTACGCCATGACCAATCTGGTGCAAGCGATTTACGGCCGTTCGTTCCCCTACGCGACCCTATCGATCAACGTTCTTGCCTGCTTCCTCATGGGATTTCTGTTCGTCGAGACTCTGGACCGCTTGACGATCAGTTCCGTGCTGCGCACCGGAATCCTGACCGGCTTCATCGGGGGCTTCTCCACCTTCTCCACATTCGCGATGGAGACCCTGCTTCTCGCCGAGAAGGGCGAATTCGCGAAGGGCGGGCTATATATCGCCGTCTCGCTCGTGTTCGGCATGGCGGCGACGTTCGGCGGCGCCTACATCGCGCGCAACCTCTGATCCAGGCTCGGAGCGATGGGAAACGAAGTCACCTTCGTCCGCGTGTATCTGAGCGAGGCCGAGCGCGGCCCGCGCAAGAACCTGATGCGGGAGATTCTCAATATCCTCCAGGACCAGCAGCGGGTGAAGGCGGTCACGGTCTTCCGGGGCATCGCCGGGCTGGGCGCCGCGGGTGAGGTTCAGGCGGGCGACATCCTCCGGCTCATGGTCGATCTGCCGCTGGTCATCGAATTCTTCGACGAGCCGAAGGTGGTCGACGCCGTCCTCGACCTGCTCAAGGACCTGGTGGCGCACGACCGCATCGTGACCTGGCGCGCGACCTGTCGGTGATCGGCGATTTGAGCCGATGGTCTGCCGGCCAGGACGGAGCTTCTGGCACATTGGTTAGGGTGCTGTTCTTCCAATTAAGGGTGCAAATCAGATGTTGAGGCACCCCAACTCGGTCCCATACGCGAGTTTCTCCCGATTAGGAGAGAGCAGTGGCAGCGGGTGTCGGGAGAGGGCGCCGCGCCGCATTGGCTGGGGGACTAGGATTCGAACCTAGACTGGCGGAGTCAGAGTCCGCTGTCCTACCGTTAGACGATCCCCCAAACCGAGGCGCCGGTCCGAGAAGGCGCGAGAAATAGCACAGTGGCCCGCGGCGGGAAAGCACGCCGGCATTTCCGCCCTCGCCCGGCCGGGACATCCATCCCGCGCCATTCTGCGTCATGGCCGGGCTTGACCCGGCCATCCATGTGCTGCGGTGGAAAAGTCGTGGATGCCCTGGTCGCGGGCTTCGCCCGGCCCGGGCATGACGAAGAGAAGGGGAGGCCAGGGTTAGGGTTCCGTCATGGCCGGGCTTGACCCGGCCATCCACGCCCCCGCCGCACCTAACTCCCCGCTTCCGGCCGCCGCGCGGCTTGGCTACCATCGCCGCCCGGAATTGCGGGAGCTTGCGCGTGGAACGGGACGAGGGCGAGCGGGCGGCAACCTCCGGTCCCGGCGCGGCGCGCGGCGCGGGCGAGGTCTACGCCGCGCTCGATCTCGGCACCAACAATTGCCGCCTGCTGCTGGCCACGCCGCGCGCGGGCGGTTTCCGCGTGGTCGAGGCCTATTCCGCCGTCACCCGCCTGGGCGAGGGGCTGGCGGGCAGCGGCATGCTCGGCGAGGCGGCGATGGCGCGCACCCTGGTCGCGCTTCGCCATTGCGGCCGGCGGATGGAAAGCCGCCGCGCGCGCCGCCGCCGCGTGGTCGCCACCGAGGCCTGCCGCCGCGCCGCCAATCGCGGCGATTTCGTCGCCCGCGTCGCCGCCGAGACCGGGCTCGCGGTCGAGATCATCAGCCCGGCCGAGGAGGCCGCGCTCACGCTCGCCGGCTGCGCCGCGCTGCTCGCGCCCGCGCCCGTCGATTCGCTGATCTTCGACATCGGCGGCGGCTCGACCGAGCTGATCCACGCCCGCGCCGACGGATCGGGCCGCGTATCGGTCGCCGGCATGTTGTCCGAGCCGACCGGCGTGGTCACCCTCTCCGAGCAGGCGGGCGCCGGCCTGGCCGAGCCGGCGACCTTCGCCGCCGAGGTCGCGCGCGTCGCCGAGCGGCTGGCCGAGTTCGAACGCGCTTCCGGCCTCGCCCGCCTGGCCGAACCCGGCGCGCTCCAGCTGCTCGGCACCTCGGGCACGGTGACCACGCTGGCCGGCGTGCATCTCGGCCTCGCCCGCTACGACCGCCGCGCGGTCGACGGGCTCACCCTGCCGACCGAATCGATCCTGGAGACCGGACGGCGCGTGGTCGCATTGCCGCCCGCGCGCCGCGCCGCGCAGCCCTGCATCGGGGCGGAGCGCGCCGGCCTCATCGTCGCCGGCTGCGTCATCCTGGAGGCGATCGTCGGCTTGTGGCCGGCGCCGCGCCTGATGATCGCCGATCGCGGCCTGCGCGAGGGGCTGCTGCTGACCATGATGGCCGAGCCGGCCTCGGCATGAGCGCCCAAGAATGAAAGGGAGCGGCGCGCGCAAGGGCGGAAGGTCGGGGGCGCGCATGCTGCGCGAGACATTGCGCAAGGACAAGCGGCGCAAGGCCTCGTCCACCCGCTGGCTCGAGCGCCAGATCAACGATCCGTTCGTGGTCGAGGCCAAGCGCCTGGGCCTGCGCAGCCGCGCCGCCTTCAAGCTGATGCAGCTCGACGACCGGTTTCATCTGCTCAAGCCCGGCCGGCGCGTGATCGATCTCGGCGCCGCGCCGGGGGGATGGAGCCAGATCGCCGCCAGGCGCCTGCGCGCGGGCGAAACGGGCGGCGGGCGCGTGGTCGCCATCGACCTGCTCGAGATCGCGCCGATCCCGGGCGTGGATATCTTGCGCGGCGACATGTTCGACGCCGAGGCCCAGGCGCGCGTCGCCGCGGCTCTCGGCGGGCCGGCCGACATCCTGCTCTCCGACATGGCCGCGCCCGCCACCGGGCATGCCGCGACCGACCATCTGCGCGTGGTCGCGCTCGCCGAGGCGGCGCTCGACTTCGCGCTCCGCCATCTGGCGCCGGGGGGAAGCTTCGTCGCCAAGGTGTTCCAGGGCGGGGCCGAGAAGGAATTGCTAGACGCGCTGCGCCGCGCCTTCGCCTCGGTGCGCCACGCCAAGCCGCCCGCCAGCCGCGCCGAATCGGCCGAGACCTATGTCGTCGCGCAGGGATTCCGCGGCCGCCTAGCTTGACGGAACGTCGCGCCGATCGAAGACCAGATTGAGCCCGCCCGCGGTCAGCAGCAGCGCCAGCCCGGGCGCCAGCACCAGCCCGACATGGTCGAACAGGAACGGCCGGTATTCGAACAGCATGCCGCCCCAGTCGGCCTGCGTGGGGTCGGCGCCGAGACCGATGAAGCCGAGCGAAGCATAGGCCACCGCGCTGCCGCCGGCCTCGCCGCCGACATAGGCGAGCAGAAGCGGCAGGATCGAAGGCAGGATGTGGGCGAGGATCAGCCGTCGCCGGGGGACGCCGAGCGCGCGCGCGGCCTGCACATAGGTCTCGCCGAGGGCCCGCCGGGTCAGCGTATGCGCGAGCAGCGCGTAGGGCCCAAGACCGGCCAATCCCAGCGCGAGGCCGGCCGAGAGCGGCGACAAGCCGAAGATCGCGGCCGCCACCAGCGCGACGATCAATGTCGGCACGGCGATGAAAGTCTCTGCCGCGCGCAGCACCAAGCTCTCCGCCAGGCCGCCCAAGATCGCCGCGACGCTGCCGGCGGTGGCGCCTCCGAAAAATCCGGCCGCCCCGACGATGA
>JASHSH010000359.1 GCA_030040955.1 Rhodospirillales bacterium | reverse complement strand
TGGTGCGCGACGTGCGGCGGGTGGAGTCGCAGCTCGGCTCGCCGGCGATCCGCCCGACCCAGGGCGAGATCGCCATGCGCCGCACGGCGCGGCGCTCGATCGTCGCCGCCCGCGATCTCCCGGCCGGCAGGGTCATCGCCGCGGCGGACCTGGCCTACCGGCGGCCGGGCGACGGGCTGCTGCCGTTCGAGGCCCCGCGCCTGATCGGCCGCCGGCTGGGCCGCGCGGTCGCGGCGGGCACCCAGCTCTCGATCCAGATGGTCGACGAATAGCGCGCGGGACCCCGATGATCGTCGCTGTGATCCCGGCCCGCGGCGGCAGCAAGCGGATTCCGAACAAGAACATCCGCATCTTCGGCGACAAGCCGATGCTCGCCCATCCGCTGCTCGAAGCGCGGCGCTCGGGCCTGTTCGATCGCATCCTGGTGTCCACCGACAGCGCCGAGATCGCCAAGGTGGCCGCCGATCATGGCGGCGAGGTTCCGTTCCTCCGCCCGGCCGCCCTCGCCGACGATTTCGCCGACACCGGCGCGGTCACCGCGCATGCCTGCGGCTGGATGCGCGAGCGGGGCTGGGGGCCGACCGCGGTCTGCTGCATCTATGCCACCAGCCCGTTCCTGCGCGCCGAGGACCTGGCGAAAGGCTGGGAGGCCTTCCGCACCGGGCGGTGGGACATGGCCTTCGCCGCCACCTCCTTCGCCGCGCCGATCCAGCGCGCCTTCCGGCTGCTGCCCGAGGGCGGCGTGCGGATGTTCCAGCCCGAGCATCTCGACACCCGCTCGCAGGACCTGGAACCGGCCTACCACGATGCCGGCCAGTTCTACTGGCGTTCCGCCGCCGACTGGGAGGGCCGGAAGCTCGAATTCGACGATCGCGCCACCCCCGTCCTGCTGCCCCGCTGGCGGGTGCAGGACATCGACTGGCCGGAGGATTGGGACCGTGCCGAGCTGCTGTGGAAGCTGGTTTCCCGGGCTTCGCACCCGCCGGCCTAACCCTCCGTTAACCAATCGCTGGTATCTCCAAGAGGGGATATTGCCTCCTGGCTTGGCGAGGACGCGATGGCGGTGATGGAAATGGCCGGAGAGGTCGCGGACAAGACCCTGTTCGCGGCCAATATGCGCGCCTTCGCGCTCTACATGCCCGAGCAGTATGAGGTGCTGAAGTCGTACCGCGCGCAGACCGAGCTGGTGCGCAATCCCGACGGCAGCTGCGACATCGACTTCCGCGGCCAGCGCCTGTACGACACCCAGGGCACCGGCATCACCGGCCCCGAGCTCGCGCGCCGCGAAATCGACAAGATGCGGGGCACCGGCCGCCACCGGCTGTTCCTGGCGCCCCTGTCCGGGCGCACGCTCGACGACCATGCCGGGCTGCATCTGGGCCGCATGCTCAAGCGCGGCGTCGATGCCGGCCTGCAGTTCAACAGCTCGCCCACGGTCGACGACGCCTATCACCTGATCGTGTTCGGCCTCGGGCTCGGCTATCACCTGGAGCGGCTGATCGCGCTGACCCGGCCGCAGTCGATCTGCATCGTCGAGCCGAATCTCGACTTCCTCCACCACTCGCTGTTCACCTTCGACTGGACGCCGGTGCTGATGCGCCGCCACGAATGGTCGCATTCGGTGTCGATCATCGGCGACAACCCCGCCGGCGAGATGGCGCGCAAGGTGCGCTGGCACTGCCGCAACGCCAATCCCGCCGCGCTCGATTCGGCGGTCGTGTTCCAGTCCTACGAGAACTACGTGATGTCCGCCGCCGAGGCGCTGTTCCGCAAGGACGCGCATCTGATCCAGATGGGGCTCGGCTTCTTCAACGACGAGTTGGAGATGCTGCGCGCCTCCTACTTCAACCTGGTCGCCGGCGGCAATCAGCGGATGTTCCGGCGCAGCCAGGCGCCGCTGGACCTGCCCGCCTTCATCGTCGGCTCCGGCCCGTCGATCGACGAAAATCTCGACTTCCTGCGCGAAAACCAGGGGCGCGCGGCCATCTTCTCCTGCGGAACCGCGCTCGGCGTGCTGCTGGCGAACGGCATCCGCCCCGACTTCCAGCTGATCCTGGAGAACGGCGAGGAGCCGCGCCTGGCGATGGAGACGGTGGCGCGGACGCACTCGCTCGACGGCATCGTGCTGCTCGGCTCGAACACCATCTCGCCGCAATCGCGCGAGCTGTTCGGCGAGACGGTCTATTTCATGCGCCCCTCGCTGTGCCCGTTCCCGCTGCTTTCGCCGGGACGCGAATACTCGCTCGACGAGCCGGGCCCGACGGTCACCAATACCGGCCTGTCGGCGGCGATCGCGCTGGGATTCAAGCGCATCTTCCTGTTCGGCACCGACCTCGGCGTGCGCTCGCCCGAGCGCCATCATTCCCGCTTCTCGCCCTATCGCATGGCGGAGCGCGCCACCTCCTACGCCGACGGAGCCGAAATCGAGATCGACGCGAAATATCCGACCCGCCTGATCGGCAACTTCGGCGGCATCGTGCTCACCAACGACCTGCTCACCTGGAGCCGCGACTCGATGGAGAAGGTGATCGCCAGCGCGCGCGGGGCGATCTCGATCTTCAACTGCTCCGACGGAATCATCATCAAGGGCGCGCGGGCCAAGGAGTCCTCCTCGGTCAAGCTGCCCGACCCCGAGGGCGGCAAGGCCAAGGTGGTGCGCCGCCTGATGGACTGGTTCCCCCCGGCCGCGAGCTTCGACTTTCCCGAGCGCTGGCGCAGCGTGAGCAGGACCAGCCGCATCCGGCGCTTCGCCGACCGGCTGATCGAGCGGGTGAAGCAGCCGCACGAAAACTTCGGCGCGCTGCTGCACGAGATGTGCCAGCTGCTCATTCCCGACCACCGCCGCATGCCGACCTTCGAGGAATACTGCCTGCGCGGCAGCGCCTTCATCGGCCTGATCGCGTCGGACTACTATGTCCGCCGGGTGCTTCCGCCCGAGGACCGCGAGCGCTTCATGGAGATGGCCGACGAATCCTGGGTCGAGATGATCGAGCGGGTCGTGCGCTGCGCCGACCTGTTCTTCGCCGAGCTCGACGAGCTGCGGAACGGCGCCGATCTGCAGAAAAGGCTGAAGGAATGGATGGCGTGAGCGAGGCGGTCCCGCACGCGGCGCCGGACAACGATCCGCTGGTCGCCGCCATCGACGGGATCATCGACCAGATCGGACGCGGCGATCTCAATGCCGCGATGGACGGGTGCAAGGCGGCGCTGCGCCTCGACCCGCACTGCGCCGCCGCCGTCCATCTGATGGGCGCGATCGCGTTCCGCATGGGCAATCAGGGCCTGGCGATCGAACTGGTCGAGCGCGCGCACAAGCTCGAGCCGAACTTCCGCGAGCATCCGGCGGCGCTCGCCTTCATCAGCGTCACCGTCGGCCGGCTGGCGGACGCGCTGTACTACACCAAGCTGGCGACCGCGCTGGCGCCGCATCCGCATTTCGCCAACATCCTGCCGACCGGCCTGCCGCGGGGCCGGATGCTGTTCGAGCATGCCGGCAAATCCGTGCACGCGACGCTGGCCCATATCGCCTTCTCCGCCGGCAACATGCGCGACGCAGCGCAGGAGGCCGAGCTCGAGCTGCGCCTGGAACAGCGCGACTACGACATGATGCTGCTGGCCGCCCGCGCCCGCCTGGCGCTCGGCGATCTCGACGCGGCGCTGGCGCATCTGCGCGCGGCCGTGCATGCCGAGCCGGCCCGCGCCGCGGCATTCCGCTGGATGAGCGATGCGCTTCTCGCCCGCGGCGAGCACGATCTCGCGCTCGCGCTCCAGCGCAAGGCGGCGGCGATGGACGCGGAGGACGAGGGCCTGCCCGCGCATTTCCTGTCCGGCCTGGCCTGGCAGAGCGACGCCAATCGCGCCGCCGCCGCCGGCTTCGCCGTCACGCTGCGCGAGCGCGCCGAGGGCGGGCGCCGGCCGCGCCGCATCGAACGGCCCGGCACCAACTATATCGGCTTCCTGTGGGACGAGTGCCGCGAAGGACCCCTGCTCGATTTCGTCCTGCCGGTGCTCCAGCATCTCGAAGGCTCGATCCTGTACCGTCTGAACCGCCGCACCGACGCCGCCACCGAGACGGTACGCGCCGCCGTCATGCGCTTCCAGGACTGTCCCGATCTCGACGCCGCCACCCTCGACCGCATCATCGACGGCGACCGGCCGGGCGCGCTGATCAATCTGAGCGGAACGCCCGACGAGGGCCGCCATCCGCGGCTCGCCGGCGCCGGCGCGCCGCTCTGCCTGCAATGGCTCGGCCTGCCGATGCCGGACCGGCTGCCGGGCGCCGCCGCGACCATCGGCTCGCCGGAGACCGAGGATGTCGACCTGGCGAGCTTCGGCGAGGAGAACCTGATCCGCCTGTCGCGCCTGTTCGCCTGGCGCTTCCCGGCCACCGGCGGCGACGAGGAGATCGTGCGGCCGCTGCCGCGCGATCTGCAGCAGGGCCGCGTGACCTTCGGCGCGCATGGCGACATGCGGCGCATCACCGCCGAGACCGTGGCGCTGTGGGCCGGCGTGCTGCACGCGGTGCCCAATTCGACGCTCCGGCTCGGCGCGGAGCGCGGCTGGTCCGACGCGATCGCCAAGCGGCTGCTCGACATGTTCGCCGATTTCGGCGTCGTGCACCGCATCGCGCTGGATGCCCGGACCGAGGAGGGCCGGGTGAACTTCGAACTGCTGTCGCGCATCGACATCCTGCTCGACACCGCGCCGGTCAACGGGATCGGCGAGGTGGCGCAGGCGCTGTGGATGGGCGTGCCGGCGGTCAACCTGCGCGGATCGCGGCGCGGCGGGCGCACCGGCTGGGCCGTGCTCGCCGCGGCGGGACACCCCGAATGGAGCGCGAGCTCGACCGGGGAATACGCCCGGATCGCCGCCGGGCTCGCCGCCCGTTCTGACCTGGCCGAGCTGCGCGCGGGCCTGCGCGCGGCCATCGAATCCTCGGCGCTGTGCGACGCCAAGGGCCTGGCCGAGGAATTGCGCGCCGCCCTGCTTCCGCGCATGCCCAAGCCCAGGGACTGACGCGCGCGCGTCGTTCCGGCGGAGCATGGCCAATCCCGTCGCCGTCGCATTCGCCGCCGCCTGCGCGGGCGATCTCGCCGGCGCGCGCACCATCTATCGCGGGCTGATCGCGGCCGATCCCGCCAACGGCGATCTGCGCTACGCCTACGGCCAGCTTCTGCTGCTCGACGGCGAGTTCGCCGCCGGCTGGCGCGAATGCGAGCGGCGCGCGCAGCGCGCGATGCCGTTCCCGCGTTGGGACGGAAGCGAACTCGGCGGGCGGCCGATCCTGATCCACGGCGAGCAGGGGTTCGGCGACAATTTCCAGTTCGCGCGCTACGCGAGCCTGGTGGCGGCGCGCGGCGGGCGGGTCGTGCTCGCCGCCCGCGAGGGGTTGCGGCCGTTGCTCGCCACCGTACCGGGCGTGGCCCAGGTGATCGAGCCGGGCGAGGCGCTGCCCCCCGTCGCCTGCCACGCGCCGATGCTGTCGCTGCCGGCGATCTTCGCCACCGACCTCGCCACCATTCCCGCCGACGTGCCGTACCTCGCCGCCGATCCCGCGCGCGTCGCTTCCTGGCGGGCCAGGCTGGGCGCCGAAACACGGTTGAAGGTGGGACTGGTCTGGTCGGGGCATGCGCGGGCCGCCTACAACGCGCGACGCTCGCCGGGCCTCGCCGCGCTGCGGCCGCTGTTCGAGGTGTCGGGCGCGCGGTTCTATCTGTTGCAGAAGGGCGATCCGCGCGCTGAACGCGCGGGCATCGAGCTTCCCGGCGATGTCGTCGATCTCGATCCCGCGATCGCCAGCTTCGACGACACCGCGGCGGCGATGGAGGCGCTCGATCTGGTGATCTCGCCCTGCACCGCGCCCGCGCATCTGGCCGGCGCGCTCGCCCGTCCGGTGTGGATACCGCTCTCCGTCTTCCCCGATTGGCGCTGGCTGCGCGGGCGCGACGACAGCCCCTGGTACCCGACCGCCCGGCTGTTCCGCCAGGAACGCGCCGGCGACTGGTCCGCGACCGTCGCGCGCATGCGGGCGGCGTTGGAGAGGATGGTGGCCACAAAATAGGGTGCGCGTCATGCCCGGGCCGGGCGGAGCCCGTGACCCGGGCATCCGTGTTTTTCTGGCGGAGTGAGCACGTGGATGGCCGGGTCAAGCCCGGCCATGACGGATCAAACCCCTACTCCGGTCCCTTGCCGCTTTCCTCGGTGCGCGCGCCGAGCGAATGGGCGAGCGTGCGCACCGCATCCACCGCCTCGGTTATTTCGGCCGCCTCGGTGCCGCGGCAGACGATGGCGGTGCCGAACGTGCCCTTGCGCACGAAC